>JBFFCW010000243.1:0-6246 GCA_041559695.1 Desulfobacterales bacterium | reverse complement strand
GGTTGAACTGAATGAAATATTCCGCCAGGCAAAATCCAGCCGTATCGTTGTCAATGCGCATAAGATAAATGAAGGTAAAATGCCGGCTTTTGGCCAATCGGAGTTGTTCGATCCCAATAATGACTTTTATTTCATCGAGCAGGATGAAGCCACAAAGGTTTTGGAAATTATTGTGCAGCTGGTAAAACAGCGGATACCCCAACGATTTGGCTTTGATGCCTTAGACGATATCCAGGTGCTGACACCCATGCACAAAGGGGTCGTTGGTGCCGCCAATCTTAACGATCAGCTTCAATCCGTATTGAACCCCGGAAATGGGGGTATCGTCCGCGGCGATCGCACTTTCCGTGTCAATGATAAGGTGATGCAAATTCGCAACAACTATGACAAATCGGTTTTTAACGGTGATATCGGCCGTATCACCGCTATTCAGCTTGAGGAGCGCCAGGTCACCGTTTCCTTTGATAACCGTCCGATTGACTATGATTTTAGCGAACTGGATGATATGGTGCTGGCCTATGCGGTTTCGGTGCATAAATCGCAGGGCTCCGAGTATCCGGTCATCATCTTACCGATTCTGACGCAGCACTATATCCTGCTTCAGCGCAACCTGATTTACACGGCGGTGACCCGCGGCCGAAGTCTGGTGGTCATGGTGGGAAGCCGAAAGGCGCTGGCCATCGGCGTGAACAATAATCAGACCCAGCATCGATTTACCCGTCTGCGTTATCGCCTTCGCCCTTCCGGGCCAGGTCGTGTCCTTCCGGCGTGAGATAGGCTGCAAAGGTGTCGACTTCATCTGTGTCGACCAGCCCTTTTACGAAAAGTGACCGAACAGTGGATTTTGCATCTGCGACTGACAACCCCAAGCGCTCTGCCATAATTGATGCCTCCGTATAACCCGGCGGTCCGGATTTTTCCCACTGTTCGGCCAGGATATTTAAAAGCGCCCGTTCATGTTGATTGAACTCCATCTGATTTTATCCCTTTAATTGACTCCTGGCCCTTTGTTGTTATATGATTAAAAGATTAAACGTAGAAACAATGATCAACCCGATAATCTTCCCTAAAAACATGATCCAACAAAGATGCTGCGCAATGAATGATTCATTTTCAAATAAGGAGGATGAATATGAACGCTTATACTAAATTCTTCGTCTGGGGCCTATTGGTGTTTTTCGCCGGCTGCGCGACGACTGTTGAGATCCCCAAGGGTGTTAACTATGATTATAATATCAATTTCGATTTCACCAAACTGAAAACCTATGACTTAAGCCCGACACCGACAACCGTGGGGATAGAACGCCTGATGATGGAGCGAATTAAAACCGCTATTGACACACAATTACAGGTCAAAAATGTAAAAAAGACATCAAACAATCCCGATTTTGTTGTCACGATTTATGGCGTTCGGTCGAGAATATTTACGACGGCCTGGAGAGGGCCGGACTCTGATCTAATTTTCGAAAAAGGGAAACTAATTCTGCAATTTGTTGATCCTGAGACGAATTCGGTCATATGGTGGGGTGAGGCCCGGGCGATATTGGATCCCAACACGAATCCGGCGGATGAAACCAAAATGGTAAACGATGTCGTCCATCGAATTCTTCAGAAGTTTCCGCCGGCGTCTTCCTAATAATTTTTTAATTCGATCACCATAACCAAACTGTTTCGAGCGCTAGTTTAGAACCTATCTCAACCTTGTATTTTGAGATGGGTTCTATTTTTTCTGGGGTTTGCCGGATTCAAATAATTTTTTCTTTGCTTTCTTATAATACTCAACCGCCTTATTTTTAATGGTCACAATCAGAGGCGGCTTGATATGTTTATACCCTTTTTCTTTGTGGACATTTCTGGCATTTTCCGGCGGCGGTGTGTCCGAAAAGTACTTGTTTCCCGCTTCATCCGTCCAATAATACAGTGTAATGCTGGGTTCGAGCTTCTGATTTTTGGTTTTATCGTACCAGTCCCATCCCAAATATCCCCCCGCACCCACGATGATAATGATGATAATAATCAATGCCTTCCGCATTTACGGACCCCCCTCATTCGATTCCACATTGTTAAAAAGATGATATACTTACGAAACGCCGATCCAGGCAAAGATCGCAATTATCATAAAAAAAATCCATTGAAACAGCTTGATCACGCCTTTTGGGATGTTTGAAGTGGCAGCGATGAAAATCTGCGTAATTGCGAAGAAAAAATAGTGGATGGCTATGAATTTTACCAGCAACGTGTCCGCCGCGCCGAAGCTGAATCCCAACCCGATTGCGATCAGCACAATAAATGACAAGACCACATATACGGAGACGTAATGAAACACACAATGCATGACCTTTTTGGGTACATCATCAAATTCTGCCTGTAACATCGGTTTTAAAAAATCTTTGCTGCCGACGGTAAAATGTCCCAAGCTGACAAATCCAGCTGCCAGACCTGATATAAAAATCATCCAATTCATAATTTCCCCCCTATTTTTGTTAGCGGCTGCTTTATCGGGTTTCCCCAATGAGCAGCCTTACATTTTGCATCACAAATTCATAAACCTATCTCAAAAATGTCTTTTGGCCCAGTATCTTTGTTGGAGCCTCGTTTAAAATTCTCGACATACGACCGCATGCCTCCGGTTTTAAACTCGGCACCGCCGCGACCTTGAACCAAAATCCTATTTTTGAGATAGGTTCATATAATATTTAATCCCCTTCAGTGTCAGACGATCGACGCGATCAAAATGATCGGGATTTATTAAAACCGAGATGCTTAAAAATTAAATTAGGTCAGGGGCAGCAGATTGTCAAAATTTTATACCGCTTATCATATAAGGTTCCGAATTGCGGAATTGCGGCATAAGCGGGTGCACGGTTGTAGAAAAAAACGTTTGAATACCGCAACGTTTTTTGACAACCACTACCTGGCACCCACCGGATTCCGGCGGCTTGACACGGCATATACATTTGCCTATACTCCACGGGTACTCAACGATCTCTCAGATTCCATGAACATAAAATGGGTAAGTAACCTGCCATGAAATTTTCAAACTTAGAAGCCATTTCACCGGTTGATGGTCGCTATCGGCGCACGGTCGCGCAGCTCGGGAATTATTTTTCAGAAGGGGCGCTGATCAACTATCGGGTGCAAATCGAAATCGAATATTTCATTGCGCTCTGCCGTCTCCCGCTATCTCCCCTGAAAGGTATCGGTAAAAAGTCGTTTGATTCGCTGCGGCAAATCTATAAAGATTTTTCCCTGAAAGATGCCGCTAAAGTCAAGGAAATCGAAAAAGTTACCAATCACGACGTCAAGGCCGTTGAATATTATTTAAAGGATAAATTTGATGAACTGGGCCTGGAATCCTATAAAGAGTTTATTCATTTCGGTTTGACATCCCAGGACATCAACAACACGGCTTTGCCGCTTTCACTAAAAGAAGCCTATTTGGAGGTGCTCAAACCGGCGCTGGATGACGTTAGCGAAACGCTTCAAACCAAAGCCGCAGAATGGGCAGATGTCCCCATGCTGGCGCGCACTCACGGCCAACCGGCTTCACCCACGACGGTCGGAAAGGAAATTTATGTGTTCGTCGACCGCCTCGGGGTTCAGGCGGACCTTTTAAAAACCATCCCTTTTTCCGCCAAGTTCGGCGGTGCAACCGGAAATTTCAACGCCCACCAGGTCGCTTATCCCGCCGTCGATTGGATTGCATTTGCCGATAACCTGGTCAATAATACGCTGGGTCTTTCGCGCTCCAAAGTTACGACTCAGATTGACCATTATGACAATCTGGCTGCATTTTGCGACAACTTCAAGCGGATAAATACGATCCTGGTGGACCTGAATCGCGACATATGGGCATATATTTCTCTGGATTATTTCAAGCAGAAAATAAAAAAGGGCGAAGTCGGATCTTCGACCATGCCCCATAAGGTCAACCCCATTGATTTTGAAAATTCTGAAGGCAATCTGGGCGTTGCCAATGCGATTTTCGAGCACCTGGCAGGCAAGCTTCCCATTTCAAGGCTCCAGAGGGACCTGACGGACTCGACGGTCACTCGAAATATCGGCGTGCCCCTTGCCCACACCCTCATCGGACTGAAATCATTGAAGAGAGGGTTAAACAAATTGATTCTAAATGCGGATGTGATCCGTGCAGATCTGGAAAACAATTGGGCGGTGGTGGCCGAGGCCATCCAGACCATCCTGCGCCGGGAAGGCTATCCCCAGCCTTATGAAGCCTTAAAAACCTTAACCCGCACCCATAAAAACATCAACGCCACATCAATTGCCGAATTTGTTGAATCCCTCGATGTTTCTCAAGCCGTTAAAGATGAGTTGTTGAAAATTACGCCTGAAAATTATACCGGAATCATCAAATTGTTCGATTAGTTTTATTTGTTTCATTTGTTGAATTGGTTGGCTTCAAACCGAACCAATTGAACGAATTAAACCAATCAAACCAGTCAAACAACATTAACACCTGCCAGCTGACTGGCGCTGACACCCGACACCTGAAACCTGACACCTGAATGCTTCCTTTAAGTTGGTCCCTGCAGCAGGGCGGTGGAAACCCTGTTGACCAGCCCCCAGATGACATCCGCCGAGAACACGTCTTCAATCGATCGATCAAACAGAACCGAAATCCGGGGTTCAAATTCCTCGTCACCCTGCCAGAATAAATAATACACCGGAACCCGTGGAAATGGGAACAGCTGATAGGCCACATCTGCCAGGTCCACGGGCCGGCCCTCCAAAAATTGGGCGGTGTTTTTGAAACCTTCCAAATCCCCAGCGTAGCGCTTTATCAGTGGATCGACCTGCAGCGCATGCGGCCCCCGGAAAAAATGACCCTCTTTGAGATCTTTGACCCCCACAATTTCTTTGCCAACGGGATGGAGCATTTTTACGCGATTCAGATAAACCACGGTGACCAGTTCCAGAAGTGGATCCTTTGTGCGTTCCCATCCCTGGCCCTCATCACGCTTCAAACAGCGCGCATCGAAGTCCACCAGCACGTCTTCATTTAAAAAATGAAAGACCATCTGATGCGGGGCGGTCATGCTGAAAAGGGTCAGGTTACAGAGAGTGTTCAAATCTTTCTTTTGCAGGTTGTCCCAGAAATGCGGCGATACGTCCACCGGAGATTTATCGGGGGCAAATGCCGGTGGATTTTGCTTGCGGCGGCGCTGTTGCATCTGAAGGTATCCTTCGCTAAACGGGTAAGGGCCCTGAGAAAAATTATCGCAGGGAAATTGACGGCAATCTCGCAGGCAGTATTCAATTTGATTCATTCGGGCACAGGCCAGAATGGCGCAGGTACTGCCGAATATCCTGCGCTGTGCGGCCAGCTTTTGTTCAGCTTCCGGACTTTTGCCCGATCCGCAGCTAGAGCATGTACCCAGCAGGTTTAATTTACAAACGTCACAATTGATGCCACATGCTCCGGCTGACATGTTCTCTTCTCATAATTATCTTGTGGTTACAGATGTCAAGTTTCCGGTGTCGGTCAACTGCCAGGTGTTACATCTGCTAAATTGGTTTGATTGGTTTAATTCGTTCGATTGGTTCTGCAGATCAATCTATTCAACAAATTCAACCAATTTAACGAATAGAACCAATTTAACGGTAGAAATTATCCAATTCAACCAATGAAACAAATAAAACCAATCTAACAAGTCTTTTAACCCTTGGACCTCTGAACCTCTGAGCTCTGACACACTGGACAAATATGCGTGCTGCGCTGACCGACGATGATTCTCTGAATTTTCGTTCGGCATCGCGGACAGGGCCGGTCGGTACGTCGAAATACCTTCAACTTATCGCGGTTACGCCCTTGATGTTTGGCAATGGAATAAAAGTTGGCGTTGCCCGTCCCCAGTGAGGTGCCCAGGTTTTTCAATCCCCGCTTCAGCACCCGGGGGATCGCTCGATGAAGCGCCCGGATCTCAGGCTCTGTCAGAGATGCTGCAATCCGACAGGGGTGAATCTTTGATTCCCACAGGGCCTCATCGACGTATATATTGCCGAGTCCGGCAATGAAGGTTTGATCCAGCAGCAGCGGTTTTAACAGGCGTTGGCGCAGACTTAATCGTCGAGCCAACGTTTTGCAGGTAAACCCGGCTGCCAGCGGTTCCGGACCTAAGCGGCCTAAAATTTTATCCGCATCGGATGTCAAATAGATGCGGCCAAATTTACGGGTATCATGAAATCGCAACTGTTTTCCGCCTTTAAAGTTCAAAATAACATGTT
>JBFFCW010000242.1:0-6261 GCA_041559695.1 Desulfobacterales bacterium | reverse complement strand
CAGTCTGGTTCAAGATCAGATTAATAATGTCCAGCTCTTTGGTGACACAGTTGCAATTTCCGGGACAAGCGATCAGCAGCGCCCCTTGAAGTTGATTTTCGCTGTGCAGGGGGAAAACGACCAGATCTTGTGCGGGTTTAAATTCTAAAGGCAAAAATGCGGTGTTGGATGGTTCGACCTTAACAAATTTGGATTGGCCTAAACCGGAAACAAGCGCAGCCGCCCTTTGCGCAGCGGCAATATCCAGCGTTCTGGATTCCCTCGCGGTATGCAGGAAGATATTGTCGCCATTGCTACTGAATATCAACATACACAGATCCTTACAGGTGACAATGCGTTGCAGTTTTTTGATTAAATAAGTGCAAACATCCTTTAAATGGGTCAACGCGCCGATTTCCTGGGCAATGGTAAATGAAGTGTGGGTTTGCCGGTGGGCCCGATCGAGCTGACCGGTTTTCTCTTCAAGCCGCTGGGTGTAGTCCTTTATTCGAGTGACCATGCGGTTAAAAGAAGATGTCAATCTTCCGACTTCATCCCGGCTGTTTAAAGGAACATTTAATTCAAGATTGCCTTTATCAATTTTTTCAGCAGCTTTTGCTAATGTCGCCAAAGGTTTGGTTACGCGTTTGATAAATAAAAGGCTTCCTCCGATTGCGAATAAAAGAATTGAAAAAGTAATTACGCTCATTTGCAGCCATAATTGCTTTACCTGGTCACGGAAAGGCTTTTCAGTGACCCCCAGCCGCAGTGTTCCGGCTTTTCCTGCAAAAATGGGCCAGGCAATATCCAAGTATCGCTCTCCTTCGGTGGATACGATTTCTTTATGTCGATTGTAATTATCCAGGACAATATCATTGGCCGCTATAAGTTCGATGGGTATCCCCTGTGTAAATGTGTGAGCCAGAACCTGATTTTCCTTAATAATAAAAATGTATGCTGCGTGAGGCGTACTGGCCATATGGTAATCGAGCATTTTCTGGAGCGCCACCAGGTCATTGGTCAGGATCTTATCCGTGGCATCCAGCGCAACTGAGTGGGCGATATTTTCAGCCTGAGCGCTTAATGATGAAAACAGACTGCTACTATACCGTTGGGTGACGACCAACGAAATAAGTAATCCGCTTCCGATAACCGTAAGCGAAACGGCTATCAGCAATTTGTTTTTCAGACTTTGCGGGCGCATACTTCTAATTCTCCAACGATGCAAGTTCCAGATTTATTTTTCGGATGCTGTCATACCATTTATCTTTTGGTTCGATAAATTTATCGATCATCAATTCTTTTAAAATCGTTTTCCCCTGTGGATCCTGATGCATGGAAAATAAGAGGATGCGAATTTTTGTCATGAGCTCAGATGATATAGAGTTTGCGGCCACCAATGGCGGTATGCCGTAGGGTTCTGACTTGCGAATAATGCGGGTCTTGGATGTGAAAATGGGATTTTTGTTGTTGTAATATTCCCAGATCAAACCGTCAACGGCGGCACCGTCCACCAGGCCTCTCGCCACCGCCAATATGGCGTTGTCATGGCTGTAGGTGTAAATCGTTTTTTCGAAAAATGTTTCCGCCGTCTCTCCCATTTGCCAGAGCCAGTAAGTGGGAACCAGCTTACCCGAATTCGAGTCGGGATCGGTAAACGCAAAAACTCGTCCTCTGAGATCTTCGAGTGTTCGGAATTCACTCGTCTTATTTATAATCAAATAAGAATGGTAAAAATGGCTGTTCTGAACCTCGGGAGTTGCCACCAACTGAAACCCATATTTTTCCTTGCCGACAACATAGGGTCCGGAGCAGATAAAAGCCAAATCGATCTGGCCCCTGGCCAGCAGTTCATTGATCTCCCCATAGGTTTTGCGCTGGATAAACTGAATTTCACGCCCCATTCTTTGGCCAATATAGTCCAACAACTGCCGGTAATAGACGAAAGTCTCCTTGGGTGATATTATTGCGGCTACCGCAACTTTTAACTGCGCGGACTCAGGAACTGAAATTATTGGACGATCCACTGCCACCGTTTTGGAAAAATCAACCACCCGCATATCGGTTTCACCGCCGCAGGCATACAGGAAAGACAGACCGGCGAAGATAACCAGGCCGAATATAAAAAGATTACGTTTAAATATGAATCGATATTTAATGGAACCCATAAACGGTCTCATTGAAAAAATGGTTATGCTGTCTGACAGCGGCAGTTATCTACGCAGGATCCGTTTTATCAGAGACGAGAGTGGGACGTTTAAAGTATTGCCACAATGTGGCAGGTGGTGTCAATAAAAATCTGGATAATTAAAAGGTTAGTTCGTCCGACGGTTGGTCAGCTTGGAAACGGGAATAGGCATGATTTAAAACCTCGATCGGGTGAATAACCTTGTGAGGCGTAAGCTGGGTAAACTGCAGGCGGCAGCTCAGGCAATCGGTCACGATATTATCCGGACTGAGCGCTTTTATTTTGTTGATTAATCTGCCTCCCAGATGAATCGATGCGTGGTGAAATTCTTTTTTAAACCCCATAATACCGGCCATACCACAGCAAAAAAGGTTTCCTTTGATGGGTTCCAGGGTGATACCGGGGATTATTTTCAGCAGGTCCAGATACGGTTGCCCGATGTTCTGCTCTCTTAAGTGGCAGGGAGGGTAGTAGACCATCTGGCCCGACACCGGGCCGAATGTTGTCTCTAATTCGCCCGACTTGTGAAGACCGGCTAAAAATTCTCCCAGATCATATGTATTTTCCGCCACTTTAATTCGCTTAAGGGGGCTCAAAGTTGAAAAATAACCTTCGTCTTTGAGAATTTTTTCGTACATGCTCTTCTTGACGAGTTCAAACTTCCGGCCCCCAGGATTATGCGATGCCTTTGCAACCGGGATTTTGATATACGCTTCATCTGCCCTGACAGACGCCTGATATTCAGGGGAATAATATGCGCCTTCCTTTAAGATATTTCTCAACATAAACCCGCATGTCGGACAGGAGCAGACGATGTCATAGCCGCTCTCCACCGCCTCGGCCAGGTGCTCCAGATTGAAACGAACAGATTCCATTGTCACTTTTCGGTCGCCCTCCAGCAGGGTCGGCATGCCGCAGCATTTTTGTTCCGGATAGTAGACCTCGAATCCATTGTGTTGAAAAACTTCAACCACGGCCTTTGGCACCTCCGGGAAAAGATAATTTGCCGTGCAACCCGCAAAATAGGCTATTTTGCGACTGGGCTGCTTCTTGGGTTGAGTATTCAAATGATGCTTTTTAGCCCATTGAGGAAAATTTCCTTGAGGGAATTCAGGAATGCGGCGCTGCGGGTGAATTCCCGTGGCCGATTTAACGAGTTCGCCGCTGAGCTTATGTTGAAAAAGAAAATTGGTCAGCCGGGGAAACATTCCGCACAGCTTTGCGACGCGTTCGACATCCTCCAGGGTGCGCACGCCGAATTTTAATCCGTCCCTTTCGATGAATTGCGTTTTGGCCTTGATGATGTCTGCGCGGATATTCGGACACGGGCACAGCGCGCAAAAGTTGCACAGATCAACCAGTCTTCTGAGCTCATCAGACGTAATCTTTTCTCCGGTTTCGCTCTCTTTGTCATTCAGTCTGTATAACTCCGGAAACATGAGACAGTCTGAATCCATCAGGAATCGACAAACATCGCAATCCGAACAGGCGTCCAACACCATTCTCGCTGAGTTTTCAGGCTCATTATTTTCCATTTAGCCAATCCTTCAGTTTGCCGGTTTTGATCATTTCACACATCATAATAACTGAATAATGCTGCTGTCCGATTTGCCCTTCAAACGAGCTTGATACCGCCGCGCCCGGTGATAAAGAAAACACACGGTCGGATGCGCCTATGGGAGCGATGTATGCTCTATGTTACCCGGTCGTGGGTTGTTGGGCTGCGCCACCCATCTCGGCTGTTTTAAACCAATGGGTGGTTTTAAGGCAGATCTTGACCAGCATCAGCATTACCGGAACCTCGATCAACACCCCCACCACGGTCGCCAGAGCCGCACCTGATGATAAGCCGAACAGCATCGTGGATGTGGCAATGGCCACCTCGAAGTGATTGGAGGCCCCGATCATGGCTGCCGGCGCGGCATCAACATAGCGCAGTCTCAGCAAACGCGCCAGACCATATCCCAGCCAGAAAATCAGCATGGTCTGGATGAAGAGCGGAATGGCGATCCACAGGATGGTCAGCGGGTTGCTGACAATCACTTCCCCCTTGAAGGAAAACAACAGGACCAAGGTGATGAGCAAAGCGATAATGGTAATCGGTGTGAGAACGTGCAAAAATTTTTCCTTGAACCAGGTTTCACCTTTGGCGGCGATAATCCACCTGCGGGAAAGATACCCGGCCAACAGGGGCAGGGCGACATAGATGCCGATAGACAGCAGCAACGCCTGCCAGGGTACCGGAAGGCGCCCCACACCCAGCAGAAATCCCCCCAGTACGCCATAGAGCAACAGCATGGTCAGCGAGTTGATGGCGACCATCACCAAGGTCAATCCATCATTACCGCGGGACAGGTAGCCCCACACCAGCACCATGGCCGTGCAGGGCGCGATACCCAGAAGAATGCATCCCGCCAGATAACTGCGCCACAGCGGCACTTCCAGCATTTTAATGCCATCGGCCAGGACCACCGTGCCGGCTCCGTGAGTTGCTCCCACAGGCAGATCGAGACCAAAGGGCATCTTGACCAGATCCGTGGCGCCCGGACCGATGAAATTGTAAAACAGGCTGCCAAGGAAAAAGATTGCAATCCCGTACATGGTAAACGGTTTGATGGCCCAGTTGACAAACAGGGTCAAGAACACCGGTTTGCCGCTTTTGCCGGCTTTGATGACCTCACTGAAATCGATCTTGACCATAATGGGATACATCATGAAAAACAGGCAGACAGCGATGGGGATGGATACCACCGGAGCCCCTTTGACAAAGATGGCCAGACTGTCCAGGTATTGGGCAACACCGGGTGCAATTTTCCCGAGCAGGATACCCGCGCCAATGCACAATACCACCCACAGTGAAAGAAATCGCTCGAAAACACTGGTCATTTTCCGTTCACTGTTTTGAATTGCTTCATCGCTCATGGCATGTCTTTCCTTGTCAATCTGGTTTAGCCGGTTTCACATTCGCTAGAACGAGTCTGCCGGCTGCACAGGATTTCGCGATCTATTTTAAGTATCTGTTTGAGGCGTTTTGCATCCGCACGGATGCGCTCACTGGGTGAAAGCGATTTTTTCAACCAGGCGATGGCTTCACTCACCTGAGTCGAGGCACTCTCGTCAGCCAGACGGTAGTACATCCATCGTCCGTCCTTACGGCCTTCCACCAAGCGTGCTTGCCTGAGAACATACATGTGCTTGGACACTGTCGACGGTGCCAGTTCAAGTAGCTCAATAATCTGGCAAACGCACAGCTCTTCAACCCCAAGTGCCAGGAGGATGCGGACCCGGTTTTCCTCGGCCAGGGCTTTTGTAATGTTTAAGAATTCCAACATATCACTTTCCCCAATTCGTCATATGGCGAATTATAGAAATTGGATATTTGAAAGTCAAGCGATAGATTCACTATAATTTGCAAATCATCTTTCTCAAAGAATTGATCGACATCCTGCCAACCGTTTCGATGAGATCTGCCTATCTCGATAAAATGCTGGATGAGTTTCACCGGACGGATCAGTTGCTGTGATCCACTCAATGCCGAGTTCGGTTACCACAATATAATTTTTCAGCGGCACATCAGCGTGCTTCAGGATGGCCCTGGCGCATCCCACTGAGCAGCCGTCGATAGCCACCATTTGGCAAATATCCCTGGCCGACTGGACAAAACCGCTGAGTTGCCCGCCAATGCCGGACAGGCTTTCTGACAAAGGCTTCGGCGAGATCAACGGCATCTTCCCGTGACCATCGGTAAACATCCACGGCTTCATTCACCCGATAGCCAAGTTTTCGTTTCGAATAATAAAAACCGGTCTGAAAACCATTTTGTTTGGCGCTGTTAAAAATTGTCTTGCATTCGATGGTCGGCTCACCGGGATCTCAGCCCCCCCATTATTGGTGAGTGAGGCCTGCCCGAATGCCTGACCCGAATATGTGAATCGGCTTAGTTAAGGGACATTAGCGCCGCAGTGTATTTATTGGGCTACCCAGGTTTTTACTTCTTCTTTTTTCGGGATCTTGCCCACACTTTTAACATCGCCATCGACAACAACCGCCGGCGTTCCAAATACGCCGTAGCCGGCAATTTCCATGGTATCCGT
>JBFFCW010000241.1:0-6299 GCA_041559695.1 Desulfobacterales bacterium | reverse complement strand
GGAGTTTTGACAATATTGAGCATGACATCCAGTTTTTTATTGAACGCTTGATCCAGCAATTCTCCCCATTCACCGGAAATATACTTTACTTTAACGCCAATTCGACTAGCCAACAGGTTCATATAATCAATAGATAAACCCTTGGGTTTGCCATCTTCGTTATAGTTGAATGGCGGCCAGTTCCATTCATTGTGCACACGGATTACAGGGTGGGTACTCAGCCAGGCCTGCTCATTAGGAGTTAAAGCGACTTTAGGAGATTTTTTCTCTATCTCTTTTTCCGCAAGAGAAATCCAGTGCTTCTTTATTGCATTGTGCTCATCCGGCGGGATCGCTTTAAGTATTTTTTCGATTAAATTTTTCAAAACCGGCCAATCTTTGCGGACCGCCATGTGGACATTTGGCCCCTGAAAGGGGACAGATGCGATGGGTTTGATACCGACCAGCGAAAGTTCCTTGATATTGTAGGATGTTGAAATAATATCCCCGATAAACGCATCGGCATCACCGGTAACGAGCTTTTTTAACGCATCCTGAATAGTGGGCGCCGTTATCAGGTCGTAATCCGGAAAATTCGAACGCAGGTAGCCTTCAATGGTATATCCTTTAACCACGACGATGGTTTGGTCTTTCAGGTCCTCAAAACTGGAAATGGTTTGATTGTCGCTGCGCCCGAAAATGAATTCGGTGATCTTGATGTAAGGAGCGGTGAATTGAGCATAGGCCTCCCGATCCTCAGAGTGATAAATTGCCGGCAGGACATCGATCTCTTTGCGGCGGAGCATAGCCAATAGTTCATCCCAGGACGGGCCGGTAACCATTTCCACTTCGATGCCAAGTTTTTCGCCAATGATCTTCAGGTAGTCATTCGCAATACCCGCGTAGTTTCCACTCTCGTCAACAAAGTCGAAGGGAGCCCAATCCATCTCGCCGCCGATCACGATCTTTCGGTGGGCCGCAAGCCATTCCTTCTCCGCAGTCGTTTGCGGAAATTCATTAAAATCCAGGACGATCCATTTGTCTTCCAGCTGTTTCCTTTCCTGGCTGCCGATGGCCTGTAATCCATCATTGACCTGTTGAATCAGCGCCGGATTTCCCTTTTTTGTCGCCGAGTAATATACCTGGGAGTACAGTGGATGGTCTCGATCGTATTCGAAGATGTTGGTCTTAAAATTTTCTTTGAGATAGTATAAAAGGCTTAATTCCGTTGCGACAAATACCCTAACTTCACCCTCCAAGGCAGCCCGGAAGAGATCCCGGAAACGGTCAAAGACAACAATTCGGTTGGCAGGCACTTTGGAACGCACGAATTTTTCCGTATACCCGCCTTTCTGAATCCCAACCAGAAAGCCCGTTGCTTTTTCCAACGACCTGATAGGATCAACCGAAGGATGGGAGAAGATGTAATAGTCGAGAGCTAAAAGCTGGTCAGAGTAGTCCAGAAATTCCTCGCGCTCCGGGGTTTTGAAAAGACCGGCATGCAGATCAACCTTGCCGTCTTTAAGCAGCTGCAATGACTCTTTAAACGACTCTGCCCTTACAAACTGGATCTGTTTGCCCGTTTTTTCAGCCCAAAGCCTCCACGTGTCAAGAAATAACCCGGCCGGACGCATAGCTGCATCTTCGAATTTGAGCGGTGCAACGCCCAGGTTGTAAACAATCTTAAGCTCATCGGCTGCTGTTGCCGTTATCGCGGCCGCCAAACTTAAAAACGCGAGAAAAACAGATAGAAATAATCTTAGTTTCGACATATGTTATCTCCAGTTTTTCGCCTTCCTCAATCCGGCCTCCCACTTTCGAATTCTATCATCTGTCCTCAGCCCTCTGATATCCGTCGTCTTTCTTCTGATCACTGCCCTCTGTTCTCTGTCGTCTGTCTTCTGTGCTCTGTTGTCTTTAGTTCGCCAGTTCCCGCTTAACGGCGACGGCGATATCTTGGCTCAATCTTTCAATTGTTCGGCTTTTTGCCAATACCAGTTCTTTGTATGTGTTATCCACGGCCTGCTCCTGATATTCTGATCGTCGCATCAGTTTCAAATCGCCTTCTTCAGCTTCTAAAAGCGCCCATTGAGCAACCACCGTAACTTGATCTCCTAAATTGCCGTCCAAGCGCAACACATCAACCTCCAACCGGTAGTCAAACGGAATCGAGCTTTCAGAAGCCAGAGATACGTTGATTGAATCGGTTTGCAGCAAATTAGTCAGATTTTCTTCAAGCACCCGCGTGAGGTTATCGCTCAACGGCTCCGCCCACTTACTAAAATCTGCGAGCTGATAGATTGTATTATCCAGGTTGACGACGATCTCGCTGCGGTTTAAATATTCGGCCACCACCACCGTTTCAAGACCAATATGGATACGAGCCTCTGCGGAAGCGGGAAATGTCCCGACCTGTGCCGGGCTCAACGGGCTGAGCATATAAAAGTTTGTCGGCGGTGATTGGCCGCCCAAACAGCCCGTCAGTGCCAACGACAGAAAAGTTATGCTGACGTACTTAAGTCGACGTAATAATACTTTCACGGTTTCACCTCCTCTTTGATTTACTCTTGCCGCGTATGAGCGCTTCGGGATTTCGTTCTAGGTATTCTGCCCAAACTTTGATGGAACGTGCCGCAGCTTGGAATTCCTTAAGTGTGCGGCCTGCCTGAGGCGCAACGTCTGAATTAAGACTCTTTGCAAGCTTTTGGGCCTGTAGCAAAGCAGAATTCAAATTGGAAACGGCTGTTTTCAATTCGGGAGCGATATCCGTATTTAAAGCGGCAACAAACATCTGCGCTTGATTGAGAGTTTGATCTAACGCTATGACGGATTGCTGTAGCTCAGCTGAATTGATCAAACGCTTGGCTCCGGAAACCGTGTCCCGCAAATCGTTGCCGATCTGTTCGATGGGCAACTTTTCCAGTTTCTTCAACACTTGTGTCAGGCTGGTCGTAATTTCATCCATGGCTGTCGGCACGGTGGGAACTTCCGGATAGCTGCCTTCCCAGTTGATTTTGGCCGGTGGCGCTTCCGGATGCATGTCAAGCGCCACCAGCAGCTGCCCGGTGATCAGACTGCCCGTTTTAAGCTGGGCGCGCATCCCTTTTTCCACAAGGTAATCCATGGCTTTTTGCTTCTCAGCACCTTCAGGAAACTTGCCGATCGTCCTTATTCGGCCCGGCTCAGTCTCGATCAAAACCGGAACCCTAAAAGCCGCTTTCTCAACGTTAAACTCCAGATTGACATCCAACACCTGACCGATCTTGATACCCTGTAATTCAACCGGCGCGCCGCTGTTAAGCCCCCGAGCGCCGCTGTCGAAATACAGCAGCCACCTGTTTTTGCGAACATAGGTCTTTTCGGAAATGCTTTCACGGTTCTTGTAAAGCTTAAAAACATCGTTTTCCTCGGCCGGTTCACCGGCTTCCTGATCGACCGGCGTATCAAATGCGATACCGCCGACCATCAATGTCGCGAATGATTCCGTGTCTATCCGAATACCCTCAGCATCAATGGCAACATCCAAACCGCTGGCGTTCCAGAACTGGGTGTTTTTGCGCACCAGTTGGTGATGGGGATCATGGACGAATACCTCGATGGTCACGGCCTGCCCGTCCTCGTCCAGTTTGTAGCTAACCATCTGGCCGACCTCGATCCGTCGAAAGTACACTGGATCTCCGATGTGCAGCGAGCCGAGGCTTGCAGCCCTCAATAGATAATGGCTGCCCGGCAGTTCTGTGGTTACCACCGGCGGTATCTCCAACCCCTTGAAATAGGCTGCCGGTTTGCCCGGTTTGCCTGGATCAAGTCCGATGTAGGCTCCCGAAAAAAGGGTGCCCAGCCCGGAGATACTGCCGGCCGACACCCGGGCCCGGACGACCCAGAAACGCGTATTTTCCGAGATAAATCTTTCAGCCTTTTTGACCATCTCGGCCTTTACGATCACCTGTGAAAGCTCATCGTCCAACTCGATGGAAACGACCTGGCCCAGTTCGACATCTTTGTGCTTGATCTTGGTTTTACCCGCCTCCAACCCTGCGGCCGACTTGAAAGTGATCGTAACAGTCGGCCCTTTTTCGGAGACGGCTTTGTAGACCAGCCATGCGCCAATCGCCAGGGCAACCATCGGCACCAGCCAGACAATGGAAATACGGCGTTTTCGTGCCCGAAATTCAGGCTCGGGTAAACCCTTTAATTCAGACCCGTCCTTTTTAGAGTTACTCATAAATTGCCTCCTCTGTGTCCCAGATCAGTCGGGGATCAAAACTCATAGCGGCGAACATGGTGATCACCACCACCGCGCCAAAAAAAACAGCTCCAGGACCGGCATGAATAGTTGCCAGGCCTCCCAAATGCACCAGCGCCACCAGGATGGTTACCACAAAAATATCGACCATCGACCACCGGCCGATGATCTCGGTAATCCGGTATAGCCGGGTGCGGTCTTGCTGGCGCCAGGTGGACTTGCGCTGGACGCTGATCAATAGAAATATCAAAATGAGCAGCTTCAGCAGCGGGATGAAGACACTGGCCAAAAAGATGACCAGGGCGATGGGCCACATCCCGCTGTGGATAAAATAGATGACGCCGCTCATAATCGTGTCCGACTGGGCCTTGCCCAGCGAGATAACGGTGGTGATGGGCAGCACGTTAGCGGGAATGTAGAAAATGAAGGCTGCCAGTACCAAAGCCCAGGTCCGTGCGATGCTGTTGGGTTTGCGATCATGCAGGGCGGCGCCGCAACGGGGGCAGATCTTGTCGGCAGACCGCTGGGTCCTTTGACAGAGAAGATGGCAACTGTGGCAGCTGATCAACCCGGCCGCTTGGGCGGTGGTTAAATCGCGATTCATTGATTTTCCCCCCATATATGCCAGACCAGATGGCTGTCCAGTGAGACGATCATGGCCGCCAGGACGAAAATGAGTGCCAAAAAAGAGAACAGCGAGATACCCGGTATGATTTTCGCCATTCCGGCCAGCTTTACAAGGGATACCAGAATACCGATCATGAAAACCTCCATCATGCCCCAGGGCCCCACCCTGTTAACAAACCGGAATACACGGGGCAGTTCTTTCGGTAAACGGTGGAATTTAAGCGGCAGCAGTATGTAAAGCAGGCACAACATTTGGGTGAACGGCACCAGGACGGTGGTGAGCAGAACCAGTATTGCGATCAGTTGCATACCCTGGACATAAAGTTCGTATATTCCTGTAATCAGGGTTGTTTCACGGACTTGAGAGCCAATTTTTAACCCCAGAAACGGAAACGAATTTGCCAGAATAAACAAAATCAAGCCGGCAAAGGCAAATGCCAGCGTGCGCTCCAGGCTGTTGGGTTTGTGCCTGTAAAGAACCGCACCGCAACGTATGCAATGCGCTGCCTCCCTGGCCGGCAGAGGTTTGATACGGTGGATCACATCACACTCGTGACAGGCGATGAATGAGTCCATTTGTGTTCCTTCCTCCCTGAATACGCTGTCCCGTATCAGCGTCTTCCCCCCAGCGCCGGAAAAGATCGTGGCGGATACCCATGTAATCGAAGATTTTACCAATCGTCTGATCGATGATGTCCTGAATACTCTTGGGCCGGTGATAAAATGATGGTACCGGCGGCAGAATGTGGGCGCCCATATCGGCAGCTCTGGCCATCAAGGCCAGGTGCCCCTGGTGCAAGGGGGTTTCCCTGACGACCAGGACCAGTTTGCGTTTTTCCTTGAGTGAAACGTCCGCCGCTCTGACCAGCAGGTTTTCCGTATAGGAGTTGGCAATGCCTGAAAGCGTCTTGATCGTGCAGGGCACAACGACCATACCTTCGGTCAGGAAAGAGCCGCTGGCGGGTCCTGCCGCTACATTCTTATGGTCGTAGACAAAATCAGCCATATCGGCCACCTCATCGGGCTGGTAGGCGGTTTCAATCCTGATATTGGTCTTTGCGGCTTCGGATAGGATCAAATGGGTTTCATAGTCGGTTTCTTTCAAACATTCCAGCATTCTGATGCCGTATGTGACGCCACTGGCGCCGGCGATTCCGATAACGATTCTTTTAGACATGGAGCCCCTCCAATTGGTTTTGGGTTTTTAGTTATAATTGAATGCCTGGTGCTGTGCATCCGCCTCAGCAGGGGCAAACGCCAAGTCATCAGCAGATAATCCCAAGTAGTCAGGATTAATTCTAAGAAATGCTTCGGCAAGGGACAGACCTTTGGCTTGCATTTCTATTGGATGTTCCGATAGTAATGGTTTCCAGATAAATCGCGAATCGGCTTCTACCGCTGTCGTTTGTAATTTGAAGGCTAATTCAATATGCTCCCGTTTTCGATC
>JBFFCW010000240.1:0-6299 GCA_041559695.1 Desulfobacterales bacterium | reverse complement strand
GGAGTGTCCCGTTTTGAAGGAGGGTGGTTAGTATTCGTATGGGCTGTTCTTGATTAATAAGCAACTCAAACCCGGGCACGATTCATTTCGTTCCGCTCAGCAATGGAATAATGAAGAAGTGGATTGAAATTCGCACAAACCTCAATAGTCTACCCGTTCTTTTAGTTCTTTTCCCGATTTGAAAAATGGAAGTTTCTTCGGGCTTATGGTAACTTTCTCTCCGGTTTTTGGATTTCTGCCGGTATAGCTTTTGTAATCCTTTACAAAAAAGCTGCAAAGACCTCGAATTTCAACCCGTTCTCCCTTAGCCATGGCATCCGCCATGTTATCGAAAAATATTTGAACGACTCTTGCGGCTTCAGCTTTCGATATATTGGCCTCTGTTTTTAAGGCGGAGATGAGCTCCAACTTATTCATAGAACCTCCTTTTTCAAAATGCTGATCGGCATAAAATTGTGAAATTTATATGCTAAAACTTAATTAGATGTCAAGCAGTTATGTTAATATTTTCGGTACAATTTCAATGTCGTCTTCACTGACTTCCACTCCGGCATATTGCCCGAGAGCATCAATGTTGACGATCACGCGTCCCTTACCGCCATAGCGCGTAAAGGTTCCGGTAACCCCGGCAAACGGCCCGTGAAGCACCAGGACGTTATCCCCTTTTTGTAAACGGTGGCCGGTGGTGACGGGATGGTCAGTGTTTACCATGATTTTCAGTGAATCGATACTTTCTGCCGGTACGGGCACCGGCCCCTGTTTGCTGCCGATTAATCGAACCGCTCCTGCGGTTTTTACAATTTCCAGATGGGACTCGGGGGCCAGATCGGTCTTCACAAACAGATAACCCGGAAACAGGGGTACGCGAATCATAACTTTTCGATCCTTGCGTCTACTCCTCACCGTAACTTTCGGCAGAAAAACCTCTATTGATTTTTTTCCGAGACCGTCATTTACGACATTCTCAAATCTGCTTTTGGTATGCAGCACATACCAGAGGGCGGCCAATCTTTTGTCTTCCATCTGTTTTATCCGATCATCAAAAAAACCCAAATTGATTTAAAAACCAATTGGACGTTGTCTGTTATTCGTTCACCATTAACGCTTAATTGAGCGTTTATCGCTCAATTGGGCTTCTAGTAGTCGATTTCTCCAAGCCCGGTTAGGGCGATTTTGAAATTCACTTCCCAGTCATTGGGCGTATCCGTATATTTAAAGCCAAATGACCAGCACTGCGCCGTATAGGTGAATCCGGCGGCGGTTCGAATTCGCTGGTCGGTCTCAACGTTATATGAATTTTCAGCGTTGATCGAGAGATAATCGGTTAATTGCACCTTTATTTTACCGGAAATGGACTGGATGTCTTGTTCAATTTCGGTTTCCTTGGCGGTTTTCTCATACCGATAATCCACATATAACTCGTCGCCGCGTCTGTCCCACAGGGATCCCTGAATATTGTGGCTCAGAAATTCGTTCTCATAGACTGAATACTGTGCGTCTGCATCTAGCCGGACATATCTAGCCGGAGAGACATCAAGTTTGGCTAAAATCGGTGAAAATGGCCTTTTTGACTTTTCAAAGTCATAGCTATGTTCGACCGCTAAACGGAAAAAATCGTTATATTGATAACCGACTGCCGTTTGTCGCTGACTGCCTCGCCTGCTCGCCAGCTGCGGTCCTGTTGTCCCTGTCCCAACCGGTTTTAATTTGGATGTCAATGTATTGATCAGGGAGTAAGTAATTTTGTTGGTTTCATCGATTCGGTCGATCGCATCAAATCGGGGCAGGTCTCCCTGTTTGGAATCCGGTATAAATTCATGCCTAATCTGGGGGCGAATGCGGTGCTTGATTCTTTCATAGAGCTGGCCCTCTATATTGAAGACCCTTTCCATTTCTGTAAAAAGTTCCAAGCGGGTGTCAAAAAGTTCGCGATGTGACCATTGATCGGTATCCGGCTGATCGTCAAAATTGTTCTTATCCAGACGGTAGGCCGTCTCCCTTAAACCGACCGACGGTTCAACAGTGGCGTATTTTATAACCCGAAAGGGTATGTAGAACCTCGGGTGCACATCAAACCGCTGGCCCCGGGTCCCGCTGTCGCGCCAAAAATAGTCATATTGAGATTCTAAATCCAAATAAAACGGTGTGGCCAGAATTTTTTGTTTTTCACCATCAAAGCTCATAAAGGGGAGTCTTTGCAGGGTTTCACCGGTGTTGATATCGCGCCGGGTGTCATCGTTCCAGCGCGGCTCGAAATTGAAGCTGAATTTTGGCCAGAGCCGATTGAGATTCAAACGGTTGGTTCGGACCGGATCATTGTAGTCATCAAGTTGCCGGTTAAACGCCTTGCGAAAATAGTCATTGGAATCCTCATAGCCCATGTATCCTTTCCGAAAGTCACGCAGATAATCCTGATCGCGGGCGATATCCAAATCCAATTTGGCGAAAAAACCCACGGGGGCCGGCTGATGATGACTCATGCGAAACCAGTAGCGACTTTCATTGGTGCGCAAGACCTCTTCACCGGCGTCCCGGTACCCGTAATCATTGCTGGATTGGCCGCCTTCATCGGTTTTATCATCGTTGAACCCATCCAGCATGAAGGTGCCCCGGGAGCGCTCATTCAAAATATAGCGGAATTCAGCTCCCGGCTTTATGCCGCGATTTGACATATAGTTGGCGTAAAAGGTTGCGTCGGCACTCTCTGAGATGGCCCAGAAGAAGGGCTGGTTATACAGATACCCCTTGCGCCCGGTTTCGCCAAATTCAGGCATCAGAAAACCGCTCTGTCGATCCTTTTTTGCCGGATAGTAAAAGTAGGGTGTGTAGAGCACCGGCATCTTTCTGGCGTGCAGGACCGCGTGCTTGGCGCTGCCGGATCCATCTTCTTTGATCTTGACATCCTTGCCGCTGATTTTCCAGCTCGGTGCGGGTCCGTCGCAGGTGGTGAAGGCGGCTTTATCGATGCGGTAGGTTTTTTCGCCGGTTTTTTCAGTTTTGTCGGCGGTGATATGGAAATTGTTTTCTTTCAGAAATAAATAGGCATTTTCTATCCAGCCGACCTGTTTTTCGAGATCGATGTCCAGCTGACTGCCGGAAAGAATATCCTGGCCGACGGTCAGGACCACATTGCCCCGGGCAAAAGCATGCCGGGTTTTGTGATCGTAGCGGATATAATCAGCCGTCAGCTTTTTATCCGCTTTCGATATCTGAACGTTACCATGGGCTATATATTGATTCAGCTGTTGGTCGTAGGTGAACTCATCGGCTTCAAGCACCCACGGCAGCTGGGCGTCATCTCCTAAAATGCGTTCTTTTTTCAGCTCCAAAATCTGGGCGACTGCCGGCGGCGAATTTACCAGGACGCCCAAAATAAAACAGCATAGAAAAGCTGTCCGTATGCCCCTTTTTGAAATGAGAGGTTGAAGCAGGCATTTGAATCGTCTCAGCCGCAAGCCGGCCCTCCTGCAATTTTCATTGAGCTTGGGATGAACCATTCCGTTCAGATCTCTTTTAGGATCCCCGTCCGGGTGCGTGAGTTTAACCGATAAAGCCGGAATTCATTCATATTTCTTGAATATGATTGGAATTTGGGATATACATTCAAACCAATTAAATATGTCAAGATATTATCGGAAAGTCAATTGAGCGCAAATCGTTATGGCCCCTAAATTAAAATTTAAACATCAATTCGATTCAAATGGCCAATTCAATTCGTTTTCAGGCAAATTCGGCGTTGCGTGTGGCGCCAAACCAATACCCGTTGCTGTTTATGACCGGGTGGGTTTACGGGCCGATCTGCCGACCCCGCTGATGTTTCCTTTCACAAATTTGTGTTATCCAAAGTTCCCATAACCCAATTTGTGTGATTCATTATGAATATTCTTTTAACCAATGATGATGGTATTTATGCTCCCGGATTAGAGTCGCTTTACAAGCATCTGGCATCGCGGCATTCCGTTTCGATTATTGCGCCGGATCGTGAACAAAGTGCCGTTGGCCACGGTATTACCTTAAATAAACCGCTGCGTGTACAAAAGATTTCGATCAATAATGCGTTCCAGGGTTACGCTGTCTCAGGGACACCGGCTGATTGTATTAAGATGGGGATATTGGAAATCCTGGACACCAAACCGGATATTGTGATTTCTGGCATTAATCCCGGAGCGAATGTTGGCGTAAATATTAATTATTCCGGAACCGTTGCAGCCGCCAAGGAGGCGACTTTATACGGTATCCTGGCTATCGCCGTGTCCATCCATAGTCGCGATGTGCAAAACTATGACGAGGCTGCGCGTTTTGTCGAAACGCTGGCAGGGGATGTGTATGCCAACGGGCTTCCTTTTGGAACGTTTCTAAATGTCAATATCCCCAACAGACCCTTGAAAGAAATTACCGGCATCCGCATCAGTCGACTCGATATGGATTTTTTCCCCGAATATATTGATAAACGCATGGATCCGCGCGAGCGAACCTATTACTGGCAGGGATGTGATTCTTTGCCGGCGGGCAAGTCCACCGATATCGACGGTTCGGCCCTGTGCGAAGATTTTATCTCGATTACACCCATAAAATGCGACCAGACTGATTATGACGCGCTCGAAAACATAAAGGATTGGAAATTATTCGCCCGATTAAAAGCGGATAAAAGCGACTAAAGTGAACTAAAGTTGGAAGTGACTAAAGTTATGGACTCGCTGCGCTCCATCTTTTTTTTATTATAATGACAGAATTCCTTAACTTTAGGCACTTTAGCTCATTTTAGATCACTTTAGGCACTCTTCGTTATTGATATGGTTTCAAACGGATAACTGAGAAACAACGGACTAACCTTATGTTCATCACACTGGAAGGTATCGAAGGTTCGGGTAAAACGACCCAGATCTGTCGGCTGGTGGAATTTTTTGAAGGCCGGGGAATTGAATGTGTTGCGACCCGGCAGCCGGGCGGTACCCTGATCGGAGAAAATATTCGATCGATTCTGCTGGATCCAGCAAACAGAGCCCTGGAGCCTCTGGCGGAATTGCTTTTGTACATGGCCGATCGCGCTCAGCACATTAATGAGCTTATCCGACCGGCGTTAAAGAATGGAAAGACGGTGGTATGCGATCGTTATTTTGACGCCACCTTGGTCTATCAGGGCTTTGCCAGGGGACTGAGCATTGATCTGATCGGACAACTCCATCAGCTTTTGTTTGATGATTTGAAGCCTGATGTTACCCTGCTGCTGGACCTTTCGCCGCAGGTAGGTCTGGAGCGTGTCTGGCAGCAGTTAAACAACGGCCAGCGATCCGGGGATGAAAGTCGCTTTGAAGCCGAAGCGGTGGCGTTCCATGAAAAAGTCCGTGCCGGCTATCTTGAACTGGCCCGTCTCGAACCGGAGCGGTTCAGAATTATCGACGCGGCCCAAAACCAGAACCAGGTATTTGCCGCGATGCGCAAGATCGTGTCTTCATTTCTGAAGCAAAGTTAGAATTGAAAAAATGGATGGATTCCGCTTTTTAATTTTAGTCACTTTAGATCACGTTGAACTTTAGCGCACGCTCCTTATAGGCTTACCGTATGGGCCATTCTATCCTGGATGCCATTGGCAATACGCCGCTGGTTGAAATCAAAAAGCTCAATCCGAATCCCGCTGTAAAGATGCTCGCCAAACTCGAGTGTTTTAACCCCGGCGGCTCCGTCAAGGACCGCGTCGCCCTTTCCATGATTGAGGCTGGCGAAAAATCCGGGGAACTGATACCGCAAAAAACCGTCATCGAACCCACCAGCGGAAATACCGGGATCGGTCTGGCCCTGGTTTGTACGGTCAGGGGATATCGGCTGCTGCTGGTGATGTCCGATGCGGTCAGCATCGAACGACAAAAGATTCTAAAGGCCCGGGGGGCCGACATCCTTTTGACGCCGGGCCATTTGGGCACCGATGGCGCCATTGAAGAGGCTTACCGGCTGGCCCGTGAAAACCCGGACACCTATTTTCTCCCCGATCAGTTCAACAATGAAGCCAACTGGAAGGCTCACTATTTTGGCACGGCTGAAGAGGTCTGGCAGCAAACCGACGGCAAAGTTACCGCTTTTGTGGCCCCCCTGGGGACCAGCGGGACCTTAATGGGCGTTTCCCGAAGGCTGAAGGAATACGATTCATTCATCCGGATTATCGGGGTGGAACCTTATCTGGGCCACAAGATCCAGGGGCTAAAAAATATGAAAGAAGCCTATCGCCCCGAGATCTTTGAAAAAGAACGCTTGGATCAAAAGCTGAATGTGGCCGATGAAGACGCCTATGAAATGGCACGACG
>JBFFCW010000239.1:0-6322 GCA_041559695.1 Desulfobacterales bacterium | reverse complement strand
CCGGTTAAAATTTCATTAAAGCGCTCATGATTTTGTTTAAAATAACCTATAGGCAATCCGGAGACGACGTTGATGGGCACATTGATGGGGGTATTCCTATTAAAGAAAAGTCCTGCAACCGTTAAAGCCAGGATTCTGACATAATCGGCAATCAGCCGTTCCTGGTCCAAAGTGAAATTCAAAACACTCGACTGTTGCTCGGCAAGGTCACCGACAAAATAGGATTTGCCGTCAATGGTGACATGAATGTGATCTGTGTTGGCACTTTCACCGAAATCCGCCCAAAACTGGATTTCAGCCGCATCACCAAATATCGACTTAAAAATCATGGTTTCTTTGCCGTTGGTGGCTTTTGTGAATCCGAAACCAATATCAATACCCAGAACTTCCATTTTATCCTCCCTGAGCCTGGTGGAAGGCCCTCAAATCAAAATACATCTTATAAATTTATAGCTCATCACCGGCCAAAAGTCAAAAAATTCCATTCTGGCTGAAACGGCATAAATTTTATATCTATTTTTATTTCAATAAATTATATTATTTATTAACGGGACCTTAGGGGTAGGTGGTCTGGCTGCAGGCATGATATGTTTCGGATAAATCCGGGTCTTGCTTTAGCTGATTTCAGACCGTTTTTTTTTGTCAAAAACCATCCACCGATTTAATTTGAAATAAATCCTTGTTAGGGGTTTAAGCAATTGTCCATTCGATCAAAAAGTCGTTTTTAACAATGGATGCAATATGGCTGTTAAAGAAATAGTGTTCAATCCGCCAGATGTTACCATCATATGCTAGATGAAGATGATGAGCGTCCAGAACCCGGTCAATCCGGCATTTTGAAAGATCTTTAAGACCGATGCCGGCAGCCTTCAACACCGCTTCTTTTGCCGTCCAGTAGCGGAAAAACGTCGTGAAGGTCTTATCGGCCAGCGCCCATTCGGCCGCATCAGCGGTTTTTCGAAACAGTGATTCTGACCGGCTGCAAATTTTTTCAATATCGATGCCGGTCGGCAACGGGCAGACCACCCCGCCGACATATTCATTTTTGTGGGTAATCGACCAGTGCGTGCCGTTGGAGGGCAGGGGAGCGTTGCGTTCGTCCTGTGCAAGCGCGTCGAGGCGAATGCCGCTTTTCTCAGCAGACATCTCGAGGGCTCGCCGGGCATGCCGGCTGAGGAACTTGACGCGTTCCTTTGGCGTTAATGCCTTCATCGCATCCGGTACGGCCATGATGACCGGGTAAATGGTGTTATTGCGGATTTTGGATTTTGAATTTTGGATGGGTGCTACCATTTTAATTATATTTTCTGACCTTGGACGTTTAACCAGCGGCTCAGTTCTCAGTCCCCAGCCCTCATTCCTCTGATTTTTAATGCAAGATCATAAACCTCGTTTTTCGGAAGGCCGTATTTTTCGGCAACGGTCCGAGCGATTTTGGAGAGCTTGTTCCGACCATTTTGCAATGCTGCTTTTATTTCGGTTTTAACGATTTCAGGGTCAATCTGTTCCAAGGCTTGGCGGCCCGAAACCAGAAGGGTGCATTCCCCTTTAAGGGCCGATCGGGACCTGATGGTCTTTAAAATTTGCGAAACGGTTCCCCTTACAAATTCTTCATGCAGTTTGGTCATTTCCCGGGCCAGCATCGCATTGCGATCACCCATACAGGAGATAATCTCCTCCATTAGAGATAAAATTCGTTTGGGAGATTCATAAAAAATCAATGGTCGGAGCTCAGCACTCAGCTCAGTGAGGAATTTCAGTCGTTTTCCCTTTTTTTTAGGGGCAAATCCAATAAACACAAACGAATCGGTGGGCAGCCCGGAAACGCTCATGGCAGCGGTGGCGGCGGTCACTCCTGGAATCGGGGTCACCGTGATTTTGTTTGCAATGGCAGCTTCTATCAAACGGTAGCCGGGATCGGAAACCAATGGTGTGCCAGCATTGGATATCAGCGCAATTGTCATTCCGTCTAAAAGTTTGCCGATCAGTTCCGGGGTTCGCTTTTTTTCGTTATGCTCATGGAATGAAATCAGGCGATTTTTTATCTGGTAATAGGCCAGAAGGCTGCCGGATTTGCGGGTATCTTCGGCGGCAATCAGATCGACTTCCCGCAGGATATCGAGTGCTCTCAAGGTGATGTCCGCCCGATTGCCAATGGGAGTGGCCACCACGTAGAGCACTCCGATTATTTCTGTTTTGGTCGAATCAGACATAGGCAAGTTCAAAGGCATTCCTAATGATTTCAACCTGAGGCTTGTCTCGATTTGAAATTACGGTCACGACATCAAATCTGGCTTTGGCGGTGCTCTGGCCGGTGGTCTTCAGATAATAAAGGGCGACCATTGATATTTTTTTCTGTTTTTGAAGCGTTACCGCCTGCTTGGGATTTCCGAAGTGGACCGAGCGTCTGGATTTTACCTCTACAAAAACGAGGGTATCGTTTTCTTTCGCAACAATATCGATTTCACCCAGCCGGGTACGATAATTGGTTTCAATAATTTTATAACCCGCTTTTTTCAACCGGCGAACTGCCAGCGCCTCTCCCTTTTTCCCAAATTTTTGTTGCCGATTTCGCATTTTATAATCTCAGGATACGGTATTTGTGGAAACATTTATTCTAACGAACTCTTTGACACCTTTGAAAGTCCGTCTATGAATCGGGCAATATCCAAATTTGCGGATTGCCTCTTTGTGGGCCCGGGTCGGGTATCCTTTGTGTTGGGAAAAACCGAATTGCGGGTAGTATTCGTTATACATTTCCATCAGCCGGTCACGGGTGACCTTGGCCACAATCGATGCAGCGGCGATCGAAACACTCAACGTGTCTCCTTTGGCAATCGGTTTCTGAGGCAAGTGGGATGGAATCCGAAATGGCCCGTCAATTAGCAGGCATTCGGGCTGGGGTCGCAAATTACTGGTGGCCATAGACATGGCCAGTAATGAAGCCTGCAAGATATTGATACGGTCGATTTCAACCGGATCAACGATACCGATGCCCACCGAAACCGCATGAGAATAAATTTCTTGATACAGCTCAACCCGCTTTTTAGCCGACAGTTTTTTAGAATCGATGACATCGGCGACCGAGAAAGCCGGCGGTAGAATCACTGCCGCAGAAACAACAGGACCGGCCAGGGGACCCCGGCCGGCCTCGTCGATGCCGGCAATCTCTGTATAACCTTTTTCAGTGGCTTTTTTTTCGAAAAACCACAAATCCATAATCAAATGTCAGTGGTCAGGAGACAGAAGTCAGAGGTCAGAGAACAGATGCCAGAGGTCAGAAGGCGGAATTCAGAAAAATTTTGAAATCTGAGTCCTGCTTTCTACCGGATATCATCTTTCATCTGTTTTCTGTCTTCTGTCATTACGTTAAACGGCGCTCTTTGATCCTGGCAGCCTTTCCTCGAAGCTTGCGCAGGTAGTAGATTTTTGCCCGCCGGACGCGGCCCCGTGTAACCACCTCGATTTTATCGAGAGCCGGCGAGTGCAGCGGGAAAATTCGCTCTACTCCGACGCCGTAGGAAACCTTGCGGACGGTAAACGTCGCATTTGTATTGCCTTTGCGCTTGCTGATCACCACGCCCTGAAAAACCTGGATACGTTCTTTTTCACCTTCTCTTATCTTGACGTGGACTTTGACATTATCGCCCGGTCCAAAATCAGGATGGTCCAGTCGCATTTGTTCTTTTTCAATTAGCTGAATCTTTTCCATATTTCCTCCAAAATTCCTCTAAACCTTATTTCAACGGCTTAACCAACTGGTTGCTTGCCCGTTGATATCTAATTTTTCGTTAATGTTTAATTCGTTTAATTGGTTAATGGCGCTACGGACTGAAATAAATTCGATCAGTCAAGCTTCCTTTAGTGCCCAACGAATTAAACCAATTAAACCAATTAAACCAATGAAACCTTTTTTTTACCCTAACAACCGATCAAATATAATCGCCGCGGCCGAGCGCACTGAAAGATGGTTGTAATCTGTTTTTCCCACAATCGGTTCGAGCACACAATCGGCCTTGGATATAAATTCTTCGGTTAAACCCCAGGCGGTCCCAAAAATCAGCACATGCGGCTTGCCGTTGGCCAACATGGCCCGCAATTTTTGATTGCTGATGCTGGTCGGATATTTCCGCGCGCAGGTTGCGATCGTTATCGGATAACTGCCTTCCGCAGCCGCGATCGAGTCAAGCGCCAGCGGGAATGAATCATAGACACGAATAAGCTCGAGAGCGTTGCGCCTTTTGGGATTGTAGTCAGCACCAATACCGGTTGTCCAATGCGAAATTATCTTTTCGACCAGATCTTTCTGGTCTTCAAGAGGCGTGACGACACAAAATGCCTCCAGACCGTACGTTTTAGCGGCCCTCGATATATCGTGTAAATCCAGATTGGTCAAGGCGGATGCAATCGTTTCGCCGTTTTTATTGACCACCGGGTAATGGATCAATGCCGCATATAGTTTGGGCATGGTTTTTTTCACCACAGAGAACACCGAGCTCACAGAGAAGTGAGATAGATTGAAAACTTGGGTATCTACATTGATTTTTGGTAATTGGTATGATTTTCTATTTTTATTCTCTGTGCCCTCTGCGGTAATATTTTATTATTTCTTCAATGCGCCGGGACCACTTCTTTAAGATATCTAATTCTTGTTTACGCAACGATTTGTTTTTTAACAGATCCGGCCGCTTTAACAAGGTGCGCAGCATCGCGGATTCCAGGCGCCAATTTTCAATTGCTTTGTGATGCCCTGACAGCAGTATCTCCGGTACCGCCTCGTCTTCATAAACTTGCGGTCGGGTGTAATGTGCGTGTTCCAGCAGACCGTTTGAAAATGAATCTTTTTCGGCAGCGTCTTCACCCCCCAGGGTGCCCGGTATCTGGCGGGTGACGGCATCGATGACGACCATGGCCGCCAGTTCGCCGCCGGTCAGCACATAATCTCCGATAGAAATTTCATCGTCAATGAGATCGTGGCTGATGCGTTCATCGACACCCTCGTAACGTCCACACACCAGAACCAGCCCTTCAAAACCGGCCAGTTCATTTGCTACGGCTTGATCAAAAACACGTCCCTGAGGTGACAGCAAAATTGTTTTTGCAGCAGGGCATTTGCGGTTGGCCGCCCGAATCGCGCCGGCTAATGGTTCGGGCTTCATCACCATCCCACCGCCGCCGCCGTACGGTCGATCGTCGGTTACCTGGTGTTTGTCTTCAGCAAAATCTCTGATATTCAGGGTTGACGCAAAGATTTTATTTTGATCGATCGCCCTCCTGATAATCCCGTGGTCCCAAAATGAGTCAAACATTTCAGGAAATATGGTTAACACAACGAATTTCATTTTCAAATAACATCCAATTGGACAATTGGGAATTTGGAATTTTGAAATCGTACCTATATGTCAAAAAGCGCCTCAATTGAAATTTTCCAATTGAGTTAAAATTATATCTCTTCCAGTCCTTCGGGCAAATCTACCCGCATTATTTTCGATTCGATATCGATGGACCGCACAATCGATTCAAGGGCCGGAACCAATATTTCTCTTTCAGCGTCTTTAACAACATACACATCATTGGCCCCGGTTTCGATAATTGAAGCGATGCGACCGATGTAACGGTCATCTGATGTGTAAACGCGTACGCCAACGAGATCAAACCAGTAATAGGCGCCAGGTTCCAATTCTGGAAGTTCTGCTTTTTCAATATAGAGTTCGGATCCGATCAGCGATTCTGCCTGATCACGGCCGGTAATTTCTTTTAAGGTTAAAAGCGCCCCGCGGGAATGGGGTTTGATCCAGTCAATTTCATAGCGGTTTTCGCTGCCGTCAGGGCTGCTAACCAGCAGAACTGTGCCCGACTTGAAAATTTCTAAAGATTCAGCGTATGATTGAATCTTGGTGGTACCCTTAAGGCCATGGGCACCCACAATCTTTCCAATGAGCACAAGGTCCTTTTTGGGCGCTGACTTATTCAATAATTTCCAGGACAGTGCGTTTTTTTAATTTAGCAGAAGCAGCACCCAATATCGTTCGCATGGCGCGTGCGGTTCTGCCCTGCTTGCCGATGACTTTCCCTAAGTCCTCTTTGGCCACTTTAAGCTCTAAAACCGAGGTCTGATTTCCCTCAACCTCCGTAACGCTGACCTCTTCCGGATGATCTACCAGTGCCTGAGCAATGTAGCTGATCAGATCTTTCATGGCACCATCTCCTTTTTCGCCGGTTGAGAAACAGGGGGGGGGATGAACGGCTAAACTAGTTATTGTTAGCAAAAAAGCCTTCCTTTTTCAAAAGACTTCTTACTGTGTCTGACGGAATCGCACCT
>JBFFCW010000238.1:0-6341 GCA_041559695.1 Desulfobacterales bacterium | reverse complement strand
GATATTTGACGCTGATGGCTACAAACTTTCCGATGCCAAAGAAGACGAGATCGAATGTCTTTTGCCGGCCCATAATATCGATCTCGCCCCAGGCAAATTCAATCATCGCATCGGAAACGTTGAAGCCATGAGGGATGCGCCTGAACGTTACCTGGCCTTTTTGCAAAACACCCTGCCCGACGCTAAGCTATTCAGCGATATGAAGATCGTTTTGGATTGTTCCAATGGAGCGACCTATGCGGTTGCCCCGAAATTATTTCAAGATCTCGGTGCGCAGGTCGAGGCGCTCCATATCCACCCCGACGGTAAAAATATTAACGCGGACTGTGGGTCCGAACACCCTGAAACCTTAATTGAAGCGGTTGTGGCGCAAAAGGCCGATATCGGGCTGGCATTTGATGGAGATGGTGACCGGCTGGTTGCCGTAGATGAGAAGGGTCAAATCATTAGCGGTGACCGGATACTGGCCATATGTGCCCGGTCTTTAAAGCGCAAAGGATTGTTGAAAAACAATTTGGTCGTCAGCACCGTCATGAGCAATTTAGGGCTGCGATTGGCATTAAAAGACCTGGATATCGACCATGTGATGGCCCAGGTGGGCGATCGCTATGTGCTGCAACAAATGAACGCCAGCGGGGCCGTAATCGGCGGAGAGGATTCGGGCCACATGATTTTTCTGGATCAACATACCACCGGTGACGGGATGCTGACGGCGATAAGGCTGATTCAGACCATGTGCGAAGAGAACAAGCCGCTATCGGAATTGCGACGGGTCATGACCGTATTTCCCCAGGTTTTGCTGAACATCGATGTCCAGAAGAAACTGCTGATTGAAGAAGTCCCCCAGATTGTGGCCGCAATTCGTTCGGTAGAGGAGCGCCTGGGTGAAAAGGGCAGGGTGCTGGTGCGCTATTCCGGGACCCAGCCGCTATGCCGGGTGATGGTTGAAGGGCCTGAAAAAGAGGAAACCCGGCGTTACTGTCAGCAGATCGCGGATGTCGTCAAAGCGACTCTTGCATAGCATGCGCAAATTCGACAAAATAAATACGACCCGCAGATTACGCAGATTAACGCAGATTTCAAATAATTCAGCGTTAAATTAAAATGGCGGCAGGCAGGTCTAAATTCGTGAATCGCTTCTTGGGGAGGATACTCAGTTAGATCTTTTAAATAATAATCTGCGATAATCTGCGGATACTGTTACTCTCTATTCCCGAGAATCCTCAGCAGCATCAGAAACAGGTTAATAAAATCCAGATACAATTTCAGGGCGCCCAGGATTGCCCCCTTGCGTATCGCGCTGGCACCGACATCTGCAGGCTGCGAAATTGCCATGGCTTTCAGGTTCTGGGTATCATAAGCGGTCAGGCCGACGAAAACCAGCACCCCGATATAACTGATGATCATGTGCATGGCTGAACTGCGGATGAAAATGTTGACCAGCGAGGCGATGATGATCCCGATCAAACCCATCATCAAGAACCCGCCGAGGGAAGTCAGGTCGCGCTTGGTGGTCCAGCCGTAGATGCTGCATGCAATAAACGTCGCGGCGCAGACAAAGAAAGTAGAAGCAATCGATGCCCGGGTGTAAAAAATAAAAATAAACGACAGGGTTGCTCCGTTCAAGGCTGAATAGAGCACAAACAGGGCGGTGGCCGTGGAAGCCTGCATGCGTTGAATGCGGGCGCTGATGGTAAACACCAATGCCAGTTCAGCGATAATCAGGCCGAAAAAAAGAATCTGATTGCGATAGATAAGGTTCAACAGGGCCGGGGTGCTGGCGACGTAAAAGGCCACAAAACCGGTCAGTGCCAGCCCGATTGCCATCCAGTTGTATACACTGCGAATAAAATCGTTTACACGAACCTGGACTTGTGTCTGTTTTGTTGATATGGACTCCATTTAAGGCCTCCTGCGAATATATTTTGATTTTTAGATATAATAACACACAGGCTGCGATTTTCAAGGGGTTGTAGCGCTTTAATGTTATGAAACCCGACCAATTTTATCAAGAGCTCATAGACCTGGCGGAACGAATGCAGATTACGGTTTCCGAACAGAACCTCAAGGTTTCGGGGATCAAGGTCCGAAGTGGCCTTTGCACCGTTAAGGGCCAGAAATTGTTTGTCATGGACAAACACAAGTCGGTGCATAAAAAAATTAAAATCCTGGCCATTCAGCTGGCCCAGATACCCCATGACGAGATTTATATCATTCCGGCGGTTCGTGAATTGCTGGAAAAATACGCCAGAAAGTGAACACGAGAGAGCCCAAGATGGATATTGGGATAGATGGCACCCATATTATTATTGTGCTGTTCAAACAGGGGAGACAAAAATCGTATTTTGCGCTATAAACGGCCCGGTTCTCAGCATCCCGAATAAAAGTTTACATAATATAACTTATCAGACATTCGATAGGGATCACCCCGGGGCATCAGCTCTAACGACAAGATGATTTGTGCATGACCAGCCGCAATTCCGATAAAAACATGAGAGATTCACAGCTCGGCTTTGACGAAATGGACCCGATCCGAAAAATTTATACTGTTTCCGAGCTTAATGCCAATATCAAATCACTGCTTGAAGAACAGTTCCCCTTTATCTGGATTGTCGCGGAAATTTCTAATTTTCGGACCCCTTTATCCGGCCATTTTTATTTTACCCTGAAAGATGAACAATCACAGCTGAATGCCGTAATGTTTCGCGGACAGCAACAACAGTTGAAATTTAAACCCGAAGACGGAATGCGTATCACCGGTATGGGTCGTCTGAGTGTTTACGAACCACGGGGCACCTATCAGATCATTCTGGAATATTTGGAACCGTCCGGAATCGGTGCGCTTCAAGTCGCTTTTGAGAAACTGAAGGCACAGTTGGCGGCTGAAGGCCTGTTTGATGAAAAACACAAGAAACACATCCCATTTTTGCCCCATAAAATCGCTTTGGTCACTTCGCCAACCGGCGCGGTGGTTCACGATATGCTGAACATCATCGATCGGCGCTTTGGCAACATGAATATACAGGTTTTTCCGGTCAAAGTTCAAGGCACCGGAGCTGAACAAGAAATCATTGCCGCCCTCAAGCAATTGAATCAAAGCATTGACACTGATGTGGCCATTTTGGCCAGAGGCGGCGGATCATTGGAGGATTTGCAGGCATTCAACAGCGAAGGCGTTGCCAGGGCCGTATTCACATCTGAAATTCCCATTATTTCCGCGATCGGACATGAAACCGATTATACGATTGTTGATTTTGTGGCGGATTTGAGAGCCCCGACACCTTCAGCTGCAGCCGAACTGGCAGTTCCTATTAAAAGTGAATTATTACGAAAACTTAAAGACATTTCTGAAAATCTTAAATATCGAATGGCACATACAATCGACCGGTTAGGGTTTAATCTGCGGGATCTGTCGCAACGGCTGGTTGATCCTCGAAAACCGATTGAAGATTGGCGCTTGCGAATGGATGATTATACGACTCGGCTGATTCGTTACATTCAGATTCTTTTGGATCGCCAAAGAGAACGATTTCAATGGTGGACAGGTAGACTGGTGAATAACAGCCCGGCCCATCAATCGCATAATTTGAATGTCATAGTTGAACAAAACAAATATAAGCTAATAAAATCATTTACTAAAAATATAGATACTAAGTCAGCCCGTCTGCGGGAGTTGTGCATTCAGCTGGAAACACTTAGCCCGATTGCCATTTTAAAACGGGGTTACAGCATTACCCGCACAATTCCTGATTTAGATCTGGTTTTTGATCCCAAGATGGTTTCCATTGAACAAGATCTTGAAGTAATGGTTGCAAAAGGCACGTTAACCTGCCGGGTAAAAGGAAAATCTGAACATGGCCCAGAAAACATTTGAACAATCAATGAAACAGCTCGAACGAATTGTCCAGGAACTCGAAGACGGCGATCTGCCGCTGGAAAAAGCAATTAAAAAGTTTGAAGAAGGCATTAAGCTGACAAAATTATGCTCCGAGAAGTTGGACGAAACCGAAAAGAAAATCTCCGTTTTGCTGAAGAACTCCGAAAGCCAGATGGCTGAAAAGCCGCTCGCGGCTGAAGACGAGACAGATGATGATTAAGGTATTATGTTTGATTTGAATGCATACTTTGCGGAGAAGATTGAACGTATTAATGCGGCCCTTGAATCCATTTTAAAAACAACTGAGCGCCCGGACCGCCTGCTGGAGGCCATGACTTACTCTCTGATGGCCGGGGGCAAGCGATTTCGCTCCTTACTCTGCGCGGCCGCTGCCGAGGCGGCCGGCGGTGATCTGGAAGATGTTTTGCCGGCGGCCTGTGCCCTTGAGATGGTTCATACCTACTCTCTAATCCACGATGATCTCCCGGCCATGGATGATGATGACCTGCGCAGGGGCCAGCCGACCTGCCACAAAGCCTTTGATGAGGCCACGGCCATCCTGGCTGGAGACGCACTGCTGACACTGGCCTTTCAAACGCTTTCATCTATCGCAGCCGGCAGTGATCAGCAGGCCGTGAAATGGTTGCGCGTCATTCAATTGATTTCACATGCCGCCGGCTATTGCGGCATGATTCAGGGACAGATGCTGGATATCGCTTCGGAAGGAAGCCAGCTGACATTGAATAAATTGAAATCCATGCATCGCTTGAAAACCGGCGCCTTGATCGAAGTATCATCGCGGTGCGGCGCCGAACTGGTTGATGCAAATTCCAGCCAGATTCAACTGCTTGAAAGCTATGCCCAATATATAGGCCTTGCTTTTCAGGTAACCGATGATATTTTAAATGTTGAAGGCGACCCGGCCATAATGGGAAAGGCGGTGGGAACCGATAAACTGCGTCAAAAAAGCACCTACCCTTCCCTGATGGGCCTTGAAGAATCTAAAACGTTTGCCAGAAAGATGATCGATAACGCTTTGCAGGCGCTGGGATCTTTTGATCAGAAGGCCGAGCCGCTGCGTGCCATCGCGAGGTATATCATCGACAGAAAAAAGTAATTTTTTTTAAAGTGAATAACAAAAAAGGAGCCCCTTAAATTGGCATTATTGGATAAAATTAACTCACCGGCAGACTTGAAAAAAATTTCGCGCGACGATCTTCCCGAGCTGGCCGAAGAAATTCGCTGGGCCATTGTCGATGTGGTATCCCAAACCGGCGGTCATCTGGCGCCCAGTTTGGGAGCTGTCGAATTGGCAATCGCGATTCATTATGTTTTCGACACCCCGCGCGATAAAGTCATCTGGGATGTCGGGCATCAGGCCTATGCTCACAAACTGCTCACCGGCCGGCGGGAGCAATTTCATACCTTGCGCCAGTTCAATGGAATTTCCGGTTTTACCCGCCGCAGCGAAAGTCCTTACGACGCCTTTACAACCGGGCACAGCAGTACCTCCGTATCCGCCGGCCTTGGCATCGCCTGTGCCAAAGATATAAAGGACGAAAATGCCAAAGTGATTGCCGTTATCGGCGATGGCTCAATGACCGCCGGAATTGCTTACGAGGGCCTCAACCAGGCTGGAGATACCCATAAAGACAAAAATCTTATCGTGATCCTCAACGACAATGAAATGTCGATCTCACGCAATGTCGGCGCCCTATCCTCTTTCTTGAGCCGCAAGTTTTCCGGTAAAAAAATGCAGGAACTACGCAAAGAAATGGGTGAATTTTTAAAATCGCTGCCCAAATTTGGCGATGACATTTATCAGTTGGCCAAAAGAACCGAAGAGAGCCTGAAAACTTTCGTGACCCCGGGGATGCTGTTTGAAGCCTTTAATTTTGAGTACTTTGGCCCCATCAATGGGCACAAATTGAATCATTTAATTGACATACTTAATAATATCAAATATCTGAATGAACCGGTGCTTTTGCATGTTTCCACCCAAAAGGGCAAAGGATATCCACCGGCTGAAAATAACCCGGTCTATTTTCATGGCTGCACCCAGTTTGAAGTCAAAACCGGCAACTGTTTGGATCAAAAGAGCCCGAATCCGTCTTATACCCAGGTGTTTGGCGATACCATGGTCCAACTGGCAAAAGCAGATTCAGAAATCATTGCCGTAACCGCTGCGATGCCCGAAGGCACCGGCCTGGCGCATTTTTCAGAGCTGTTTCCGGAAAGATTTTTTGATGTGGGGATTGCGGAACAGCACGGTGTGACCTTTGCCGCCGGCCTGGCAACTGAAAACCTCAAGCCGGTGGTTGCCATTTACTCGACCTTTTTACAGCGCGCATACGATCAAATTTTACATGATGTCTGCCTCGAGTCGTTGCATGTCGTTTTCGCCATTGACCGTGGCGGTATCGTCGGTGAAGACGGATCCACCCATCATGGCCTTTTTGATCTG
>JBFFCW010000237.1:0-6358 GCA_041559695.1 Desulfobacterales bacterium | reverse complement strand
TTGACGGTGTGAATTTTGGTTTTGGCTTCTTTTTTAAGCGCCGGAGCGGGTGTAGCAGCTTCTGTCTTCGGAGTGGTTTCGGCCACCGGTTTAGCCGGGGCGGTATTGAGCTGATTTGCCATGCTATTGATGCGGGCCGTCATATTGGCTTCCAACTGGTCAAGGCGCTCGGTTAGCAGGATCAGTTGGTTTCCCGATCCAGCGGTTTGAGATAATCCACCTTCACCGTCGATGGACCCCAGACGGTTTTCCAGTTGCTCCAGCCTGGATTCCAACGCCAGCAACTGGACTTTTTCGGCAAGACTATAGGTTCTGGCAATCACGACAACGCTGAGAACGATCAAAATTAGAAAACCGCCGATGGCGATGTAAATGTGTTTAAAGGCCCGTTCGCCGGAAGCATTGCTGCTGGACCCGTGGTAAAGATCCTCGCGCGAGTCCAATGCGTCGCTACCCTGATAGCTGCTGCTCAACACAAAATCTTTGTCGCTGCCGTTTTCTAATTGACCCATTTTTCCGATCCTTTTTTTATGATGCGGTTATCGGGCTTTGATCAGCTATAGCCTTCCTGGCTTAAATAATTTTATTTACCGTAAAAGGCAACAAAAAAATACAACCTCGGTTTGCCCGTTAGCCCGTTAGCCCGTTGAGCCCGTTGGCCCGTTAGCCGGTTTTCCCGTTAGCTGGTTAACTTTTTAGCTAGATAATTTCCCTTTTAACGGGCAACCGGCACAACCGGCAAACGGGCTTAACCTGGCATCTTATGCTCATCGGTATTTTTCAACCGCCAGCGGGCAAAGACCAGCACGGCCAGCATCGTCAGCAGAAAATATCCCGGGAACCAGGCGATGGATTTGACAAATACCAGGTTTTCCAGTTGAACGTTGCTGATTTCAGGCCGGCCGGCGGTGACCTGCAAACTCAGGTGCGCCAGCAGCAAAGAATACAGCACTCCGATCAGGCCGTAAGCCAGATTAAATGAAAGACCTTTAAAGCTCAAGACCGTGGCCCGTTGTTGGGAGTCGGTAATGCGGTTCAGGTAGTGGCTTTGAAAAAAATTCTCCAGGTAAATTATTGCGACCAGGATGATAAGCGGCAGCAATCCAATAATCGGCCAGAAAAATGTCATGCCGACCAGCCCGATCATGGTCAGTCCGCCCATGACGCCCAGATTAAATGCGGGCGTATGCTTTTGCACCATGCCCCGGGCAACCCGTGGCATCACCAATCCCAGAATCGCCAGGCCGGATCCGATCAAACCGAATGTGGCTTCCGGCAGATCAATCAGGCGGTAATATTGACTGTTGAGTGTAATGATCATGCGAATACAGTTGTCAAAGACCACCCCGGCGAGAATAATGGCTAAGGCAAATGGCGTTCGCAAGATCCAGCCGCCGGCAGCAAGGGTTAGTTTAAAGGCGCCTGCAATCGCCACACCCCGGGCGGCATTCTGATTGTTGTGATGCCCGCTTTCGCGCATCCGCAATGCGGTAATGAGGGTTAAGAACGCCATCAGCAGCGTCAGCAGGGGAGGGATGCGCAGGGTTATGCCTTGATTTAACTGTACATTTATTCCTATCGAATCGGCAACGCGTTGCATCAGATCGGGATCGTAAACAGCCGCCCCCAGGCTCATGGCGATAATAAAGACGCTGGATCTTGCCCACATCTGCTTTTCGAGAACCCGCGGCCAATCCCGGATGTCGCCTTCCGCCTGGAGACTGTCATAGGCGATGGCTTCATCCGCACCGGAAGCCGATGCCTCGGCCGCCCCGCTCAGTATCCGATTGACCAGAAATATGGGAAACAGCAGCTGCGCGTTGCCCCGCGGTGCAAAACACAGCAACATCATTTCGATAACCATCAGAATTCCGGTAAAAACCAGCAGATTCCTGCGGCCCACTGTGTCGGCCAGGGCGCCGGATGGCACTTCGAGCAAAACGATGGTGGCGGCCCAGGCCGCATTGAGCAGGGCAAACTGTTCCAGGCTCAGACCATAATCCAAAAACAAAATGGTAAATACCGGATAATAAAACCGGCAGTTAAAAAAAACGCGGAAAGCAATAAACAGGCGGATGTTTCGAATCTTAAACGGAGATGTCTTCAATGGTGTTTGCAATAGGTCAATTCTTAAGTTTAGAGGCTATCTCAAAAATACAGTCAGCCCATATCGGTTGAGCCCGTTGCCCGTTAACCCGCTGGCCGGTAAGTAAAGTAGGACTTGACCTTTTTCCTTTTATAACGGGCTAAACCGGCTCAGCTGGCGCAACCGGCCAACCTGAAGCCGTGATAAGCAATTTTTAAGATAGTTTTATGTAAAAGGTTATTCCAATCCGTTCAGAGTTTGTGTGCTTATTCTTCCAGATCGATGCGCACCAACGGAGCCGGAATCCGCTCAGAGGTCACGAAGACCGATTTTCCGTAAAATCCAAAACTCACGGCTTCTTGCTGGAATAACCTGTCAAAACGCAAACGCTGTGGCTTTCTTTTGAAGGCCTTCGACCAGTCTTCGTTTTGTCTGCGCTTGAAAAGATATCCGTTGTTGTAAGTCAGTACCACCGCCGAAAGACCATCGGGAGTCAGATCCATGGCGGTGGGCCAGTTAAAATGCGGAACAGCGGCTAACCGGTGTGCGACAGCAATTGTGTCCTGATCAATGGGCTGCAGCGCTAATTCATAAAGCACCGGCGTCAACCTTCGTTTGCTGAGCAGGAAGACGCGCTGTCTGGCGGCGTCCACTGCCACTGCTTCACAATCCAGGGGTCCATCCTCATATGTGAAACGGATCTGCCACGCAATGGTTGCAACCCTTCCATTGTCTATCCCGGTTGCGGTGATGACGGGTTCTTTTACAACGTAAAGCGTAACGGTTTGGCGCTGCTCCCAGTTGTCGCCAACATCCGCAATCAAAAGGTAGGCGGTATCCTGCCAGCGGAATGAGGCCAGCGCTTCCCAATCAAAGTTTTTGGCCCCCTCTACGCGGAAAGTTCCCAGATCGGCACCATCGATACCAACGGCATACAGCAGCGGGTCATCGCCGCCGTCATTGATCGCCCACAGTAACCCGGGGTAATAGCGAGACGATGCCAGACCGCTGGCTTCACTGATTTTTGGGTTTTCCAGATTGCCGACTATGACCGGTTCACCGACAACCGGTGGGCTCGGGTCTTTTGTCATCAGAGCAGTACCACAGCCTGCGACGGTGATGATCACTGCCAGAAACACCCGTGGCGTAAATTTAAATCTTGCGATACCCTTATTCTCGGTCTGTTTTTTTTGTGCTGCCGGTATTATCATTGATGGCCGCAATACTCAGGTTTGGGTGATTTTGAGGTTTATGTGCTGCCTTGATTTTAATTCCCGGCCGTTTCATCTGTCAAGATGATAAACGCAGAAGCGATTCTATCGGCCCAAAAGGATTAAAAAAAAGAGGTCACCGAAAGTGACCCCCTTTTAGCATTAACGGATTGTTTTATATTTTTTTTTGGGTTAGTTGGTAAAAATGTTGTCAAGCCGTTCAAGGTCGTTGATCATGCCCCATTCACCGCCACCTTTTTCCACTTTGCTGCGCCAGTCTTTTACACGAGTTATATATTCTTTCGGGTCAATATTATCACCACGCAGCTTGGTTACATTCAAAGCGATGACATTATAATCGGGCAGTTGAAAGGGAAGATCGCGTTTGTATCCTTTGGCGAGTTCCTCTTTAAGATCAGAGAAAATTAAAATGTATTTTTTGCCGGATTCGGCTTCGTTTAAATATTCGATTGCCTGCAGGATGCCACCCGAGATATCGGTATAGGGGCTGCCTTTCACCGATTTGACAAACGTGTCGACCTGATTCATGAAAGCCCTTTTTTGGTTGTTGGCCACCGAGGGCCGTTCGTCAAAAGTGATTTTTGAGACGATGTCTTTTTCACTGAAGCTTCCGGTGTCGATGCGGGCGACTGCCAATGTATCTCCGGGTGCCAGAACGCCCAGCAGGTAATTGAGAATTTTCTGGGCTTTTTTCAGCTCCACCGCATAGGTGCCCGAGGTGTCCAGTAGCATAAAAACTCCTGTGGAGCGGCTTTTGGTATCGGTGCAGCCTAAAACCAGAATGCAAAAGACGATGGCGATTGCAAAAATTTTTTTCATTCCTGCGGCTCCTTTATTTTCAGGGTTTCCTTAAAACCGTCGACGGCTTCCTCAACTAGTGGTGAATCTTCCGAGAGCTCTGGTTCAGGGATGTCCATCTTTTTGCCTTTGGATCCCAGAATGATCCCTTCCAGCCAGATGGTCGGGAAAATGGCCAGGTCGTATACATTTACAATAATGCGCCCGGCGTAAAATCCCATATGGCCCAGCAGACGCAGTAAAAAAGCAAACATTCTCAACAGCCACGCCATCAGCCCGCCCAGGACGGTGCGGGATGAGGACACAAACATTTCCAGCGGAATGGCAACAAAAGCCAGGGCGAAGGGCAAAATAAAGCCCATGACCATCTGTCCGACAGTGGGGATGATACTGGTGGTCAAACCGGCTTGTTCGGCACCGGACAGTGTTTGCCGTAAGGCTTCCATATCATGAGCGATGCGGTCCCGCATGAAGGCCAGCGCCGATTCCACACCCGCCAGAATCGCCAGCAGGGTGAAAGTGATCATAATCATGCGGTGGCGCATTTTGTCGTCCATGGCACCGATGATGGGAAACAGCCGTGTAATGCGCAATGATTCCATTAAAAACAGCCCCATGGTTAATTCGACCAGTATTATCACCAGACCGGCCACATCGGAGGTTTTGAACGGGCCGATGTAGCTGGCGCCGCCGACCATTTCCGACATCGGCAGGGCAATCAGGTTAAAGTTGATGATGGCCCCTCCGATGGCAATCAGCAGCACCAGGGCGGCGATGGCAAATTGCGTCATGGCCGAGGTCGACAGGGCGCGAGCCGCTTTATCGGAGCCGGAGCGGATTTTTTCGTACTCGTCCATGTAGCGATCAACGGTTTTAGAACGTTTTTTGATGCTGGTGATGGATCCGGCGATGCGGTCCAGAGATTTTTCTATTTTGCGCCAGAACGGCATCATCTTGCTTAAAATCGAATGGCGTGAGGCCGTGGAGTTGCGATAGTCTTCTATCGCTTTTTTGTGCTGCTCGGTTAACGAACGGTTGATTTCCGCCAGCATATTGGCGACCATCGAATCCCCGGTATGTTTGATTTTAGCAATGGATTCGATAATCGGCATCCAGTTGGGCAACGATGGTGGTACATCGGCGCTGCTGGTGAAATCTTCATCCAGCTTGGTGATCATTTCCGACAGCTGGCGGTGAACATTGGGGTAGCCTTCAAGGTTCCGGGTCACCGCGGCACCGATACGGTCAAATTCTCGTTCGACGATCCGCTCGGCGTTTTCCAGACCGGCAGCCATAATCACCTCCCGGTTGCGCTTCGCCAGTCGTTTCTCCGCCGAAAGCACAGAGGCCGCCGTAAAGCGCATGGCATTGTAGATAATTTTGCTAAATGACATCACCGCCCGGTGAAACGGACGGCGGGCAAAATAAAGCGCGAGCAGAAGCAATATGATCCATATTAATATGGATAGTGCCGGACTGCTCGTAATATTCAACATGTTGGCAAATATCATAAAACCCTCCATTTCGAATTATGGGTACGGCATGAGATGAGGACAGCGTGACCGGGTCAAATGGGGCTATTAGACGGCAGTTTTCGAAAATAAATTTTGTACTGTCAGCTTATCAAAAAAAAAGGTCAATTTCAATTTTATGAGGTCCTCAATCAATTATATATCCGATTTTATTTTAAATAATTTTTTTTCAGTTTTCAAATTTCGAAGTTTTCAACATAAATGAAAGCCACCTCCCGTTTCCCATTGAGGTGGCTTTCTGATAAAACCCGATTCCGCAGAATCCCTTTTTATTTCAGGCTTACTGGGTTATTTCAAAATTAATCGTTTCCAGCAGATTACCCGATGTGTCCATGACATCCACCCGCCAGGGGCCAATCTCATGAGATTGAATGGCCTTGGAGCTGTATGTTCGCCAGGTGGCGGCCTTGACCGCCAGAGAAACCCGGGCGCGTTCGACATCGCCGTAACGCCAAACGTGTACTACTTCGGTGGGTATTTCGCTACTCACCGCTTTTGTAAAGCAATACAGCCGGGAAACCGAATTCGAAAATTGAGTTCCGACATCCACCGCTTCCCGTTCGACGACATCTTTGCAGATGGCGGCGGCAACGACTTGAACTTTGTTTGCTTGCTGGGCCCCGGCAGCCGGAATCAGCAGGCTCAGGGAAATAAGACATACCATTACACCTGAAAAAGAAACCATTTTTTTCATCAAACTGTCCTCCTTG
>JBFFCW010000236.1:0-6359 GCA_041559695.1 Desulfobacterales bacterium | reverse complement strand
CGGATTTTAACTGCAGGACCAATGTCTTAATGGATTTTAAGGCATCTTCAAACGGCCCCGCTTCCGTTATCTGAGAGCCGATATGGCAATCGATGCCGATGACTTCGATATTCTCCAGACTAGCGGCCAGCCGGTACCCTTCCAGAGCGGCCGCCGTATCGATTCCGAATTTATTTTTCTTAAGACCGGTAGAAATATATGGATGGGTTTTGGGATCGACATCCGGATTGACCCGAATGGCAATGCGGGCCCGCCGATTTAACTGACCGGCCCGCTGGTTGATCAATTTCAATTCATCAAGAGATTCTAGATTGAACATCAGGATGTCGGATTTGAGGGCATAATCAATTTCATCAACCCGTTTGCCCACGCCCGAATAAACGATACGGTCCGGTGTAAAACCGGCCTGCATGCCTCTAAAAAGCTCGCCGCCCGATACAATGTCCAGGCCACACCCGGCGGTGGCAAATAATTTCAGGATCGCCAGATTGGTGTTTGCTTTAGCAGAGAAACAAATTAATTTCTGCATGCCCGCAAAAGCTTCGTTGAACGCTTTAAAATGGCGTGTCAGCGTGGCATGGCTGTATAGGTAAAACGGTGTGCCGATCTCGGCTGCAATTTTTTGCACCGGAACATCTTCGCAGTAGAGTTCATCTTCTCGATAGGTGAAATGATGCATGTTTTGCCCCTAAAGCAGTTAACCGTTATATGGTATGGGAAGAAGATCAACCCGGATTCAACCATCATGCCAAAGTTGATTTACGATTGCGAGCACCACAGCCTGTCAAACCCGATAACGAATAACCAATAACACATCACATCGGATTGAGTTTTTACTCAATCCGATCAGTGGTCGAATCTAACGATATTTGAGTCCTTGCCGCCGATTCCATTTTCATCAAAGACGGTCACTTTGTAAACATAATGATAGCCCGTCTCGACAAACTCTGTATAGCTCATCCTTATCGGTTTGGATTTTTCAGACCGTTGGTTATGAATCGGAATATCACCGGACACAGTGAAACGGATGGGGCAGTTTTCACAGCTGGCGTCTTCGGCTGACATGCGGGAGCGAAACACCTTAACCGCTGCCGGAGGCGCAGCGTCGCGGCTCTCCTTCTTGCCCGGCACTGTCCAGCTCAGCTTGACAATATTGTTATGGACAGCGTAATCGAGATCTTTGACCGCCAGCGGCAACGGCCGCCGGGGCGGGCGGGGCGGTCCTTTTTTGCCGCAACCGACCCAAAGTAGACTCGAGCCGGCAAGCACCAATAACAAAGCCGCCATCCATTTGCTATGGGAATAAGAAGCGTACTGCATGAGATTATCTTACTTTCCGCTTGCCATCAGCGCTTCTTTTCAGTTTCTGCTCCGCTGCCTTAATCGCTTTTTTGACGGTTTGTGTCGCCGTACCGCCGGTTGAGATGCGCCGATCGATCATCTGCTGTGTCCCCAGGTAGTCGAAAATGTCATCTTCGATTTGAGGTGCGTGCTGCTGCAATTCCTTTATCGAAAGTTCATGGATTTCTTTCTTAAGACCTATGGCATAGCCCACGACCTGACCGACACAGTGGTGGGCCTCTCTGAACGGCAAGCCTTTGCTTACCAGATAATCCGCCATATCGGTGGCATTGAGGTATCCGCTGGCTGCTGCTTTTTGCATCGTGGCGCTGTTAATTTTGATGTTGGGAAGCAATTGAATATAAATTTCAAGACAGGCTGTCATCATATCGGCCGTATCAAACAGCAGGGTCTTGTCCTCCTGCATATCGCGGTTATACGACAGCGGCAAGGACTTCATTAACGTCAACATGGCCATCAGGTTGCCGAATACGCGGCCGCTTTTGCCCCTGACCAGTTCGGCCACGTCGGGATTTTTCTTCTGCGGCATGATACTGCTGCCGGTGGCAAATGCATCGGGTAGTTCAATAAAGCCAAACTCGGATGAAGACCAGATTATCAGTTCTTCCGACAAGCGGCTTAAGTGCATCGCACAAATACCGGCGGCGGATAAAAATTCAATAATGAAATCCCGGTCGGATACCGAATCGACACTGTTGGCTGAAACTTTTTCAAATCCGAGCAGTTCTGCTGTGTATTTTCTGTCAATGGAATACGGCGTGCCGGCAAGGGCCGCGCTTCCCAGCGGCAGGATGTTGATGCGCACCAGACCGTCTTGCAGGCGCTCGGCATCCCTTGAAAACATTTCGTAATACGCCAGCAGATGATGCGCCAGCAGAATTGGTTGAGCGCGCTGCAAATGGGTATAGCCCGGCAGCACAGTTTCAATATGACGTCCGGCAAGACCCACCAGAACATTTTGCAGTTGGAACAGATGCTGGATGATGCAATCAACGGTATCCTTCAGGTACAGGCGCACATCCAGAGCCACCTGATCGTTGCGGCTTCGAGCGGTGTGCAGTTTGTGTGCAACTTTGCCGACGATCTCAGCCAGCCGGGATTCAATATGGGTGTGAATATCTTCCAGTGCGTCGCTGTATGCTAAATTTCCTTCGTCGATCTCCTGTTTGACTTGCTCAAGGCCTGCAATTAATTCCTCAGCCTCTTCGGCGGATATAATGTCCGCCTTTGCCAGGGTTCGACAGTGCGCAATGCTGCCCTGAATATCATAGGCGTACAGCCGCCTGTCGACATCGATTGAAGACGTAAATGTTTCGACAATTTTCGCAGTTTTTTCTTTAAACCGGCCGGCCCATAGTTTTTCTGACATGGCGATATCGTTATTGGGTATTGGTTGTTCGTTTTTAGAAAATGGATCTTTGAATTTTAAGGATATTTTTACCACGAAAACACGAAATTCTTTTTTGCGTTTTCGTGTTTTCACCCTTTCGTGGGCTCGTGGCTAATTTTTCCTATTTGGTTTCAAGGCACTTAGCTTAAAAATTAGTACAATCCAGCACCTATTTTTCGATTAATTTTTGAATCCTTAATCTTAAAGCGTTTAAGCGGATAAAGCCTTCGGCATCTTTTTGGTTGTAAACCTGGTCATCTTCAAAGGTGGCAAAGTCTTCCCGATACAATGAACGATCTGATTTGCGGCCAAGAACACAACAGTTGCCTTTATACAATTCAAGGCGTACGGTTCCGGATACATTCTGCTGGGTCATGTCGATCATATTCTGCAACAATTTCATCTCCGGCGAAAACCAGAACCCGTTGTACACCAGCTGAGCGTATTTGGGTATCAAAGAATCCCTCAGGTGCAGGACCTCGCGATCCATGGTAATGGATTCCAACGCCATGTGCGCGGCGCGCAGAATTGTCCCGCCGGGGGTTTCATAAACGCCGCGGGATTTCATCCCCACAAAGCGGTTCTCAACCATATCCACCCGTCCGATACCGTGTTTGCCGCCATGGGTGTTTAACGCCTTGAGCAAATTCGCCGGCGTCAGTTCGTTTTCGTTTAGCTTGACCGGATTGCCATTTTGAAAGATCAGCTCGATGATTTCAGGTTTATCCGGTGCCTGCCGGGGTGAAACGGTCAGCGTGAAAATGTCTTCGGGTGCTTCTGCCCATGGATCTTCAAGAATACCGCCTTCATAACTGATATGCAAAAGATTGGAATCCGTACTGTAGGGTTTGTCATGGGTGGCTTGAACTTCGATACCGTGCTTGCCGGCAAAATCCATTAAGGCGGTACGCGAATTTAAATCCCACTCCCGCCAGGGTGCAATTATTTTAATCCCGGGATCATGTGAAAGATAACCGAGCTCAAAACGAACCTGATCATTGCCTTTACCGGTGGCACCGTGACTGACGGCATCGGCTTTTTCACGGTGAGCGATTTCTATCTGGCGCTTTGCGATCAGCGGTCTGGCCAGAGAGGTTCCTAATAGATACTGCCCCTCGTATATCGCATTGGCGCGGAATGCTGGAAATACGTAGTCATTAACGAAGACCTCCGTCAGGTCTTCGATATAGGCCGTTGTAGCCCCGGTTTTATAAGCATTATCTCTGACCTGGTCCAGGTCATCTTCCTGTCCGATGTTGGCGGAAAAGGCAATGACCTCGCATTGATAGGTTTCAATAAGCCACTTTAAAATGACCGATGTGTCCAGTCCACCGGAATAGGCCAGCACCACTTTGTTGATCTTGGCAGTCAAAATAGGAACCTCCGATTTAGGTTCGCCAGTTAAGCCCGTTGAGCCGGTTAAGTCTGTCGAACCTGTTGAAATCAAAAAACGCCTCATTTCATTCATTATGGGCGAAGGGGTCAACAGGCCAACGGGCTCAACCCGAATAATTTGAACATTTTAAGATTGCTCACAACGAAGCTATTGACGATATTATTTTTAAAGAAAAATTCTATCTGCTGATCAGTATATCCAGTATCGCCTTGTGCATATGAAGCTTATTTTCGGATTGATCCCAGACAACGGAATGGGGGCCTTCCAGAACCGCTTCACTGATTTCTTCTTCTCGATGAGCCGGCAAGCAATGCAGCACAATGACATTTTTGGCCGCATTTTCCAAAAGCGCCGCATTCACCTGAAACGGCGCAAATATTTTTTTGCGGGCCTCCTGTTCGGCCTCCTGCCCCATACTGGCCCAGACATCGGTGTTGACCACATCTGCATCTTTAACCGCTGCGATCGGATCCGAATTAAGGGTAATCCGGGCACCGGGTTTTTGGGCGGCACTGCTTAAAATCTGCGCATCGGGGAAATAGCCTTCGGGGCATGCCAGATGCAGCTCAAATCCCAGGGCCCCTGCCGCATTGATCCAGGATTGGGCCATATTATTACCGTCTCCCACCCAGGCAATTTTTAGATTTTGATACGACCCTTTGTGCTCGATAACCGTCAACAAATCACTTAACACCTGACACGGATGATAGGCATCCGTTAAGGCGTTTATCACCGGGATGCCGGCAGATTCCGCAAATTCCTGGATCACTTCCTGGGAGAACGTCCGGATGGCCAGTGCGTCCAGATAGCGCGAAAGAACCCTGGCGGTATCTTTTATGGGTTCAGCCCTCGACATCTGCGTATCTTTGGAACTGATAAAAAGCGGCGTGCCGCCCAGCTGTATCATGGCGATCTCAAATGAGACCCGTGTGCGCGTCGAGGGTTTATCAAATAGAAGCCCAAGGCTTTTGCCGGCCAGCAGTGGTTGGGCAATGCCGTCCTTCCGATTTTGTTTAAGCTCAAGCGCCCGCTTAAAAAGAACCTCAAATTCTTCTCTGACAAGATCGGCCAGCGTCAGCAGATGTTTGGTCATAAATACACCTCCGGGTCTTAAGGTTCTAAAGATGCCGCATCGGTCAATATTCCCTCAAGGCACTCTACCAGCTCGTCAATTTCTTTTTCGGAAATGATCAAGGGCGGGATAAACCTTAAAATACGATCCTGGATACAATTGATCAAAAAGCCTTTTTGCATACATTCTTTGACTAGCGGCGCACCGTGGATTTTAAGCTTCATACCGAGCAACAGGCCCAGCCCGCGCACATCTTCAATGACGGCATGGCGGCCTTTCAACTCGAGCAATTTTTCTTTGAAATACGATCCGGCGGCGTTGCCGTTTTCAATAACCTGCTCTTCCACCAGAATTTTACAAACTTCCAGGGCGGCGGCCGCAACAATGGGTGTTCCGCCAAAGGTGGATGCGTGCGATCCGATGCTAAACGCGGCTGCAACCGTTTCTCTGGCCAGCATCGCCCCGATCGGCAACCCATTGGCCAGGGCTTTGGCCAGGGTCATGATATCCGGCTCGATTCCGAAATGTTGATAGGCGAAAAGCGCTCCGGTACGCCCCATGCCGGTTTGAATTTCATCGAAAATCAACAGTGCCCCGGTTTCGTCACAGATTTTTCTGACCGCTTGCAGGTATTCCGCATCCGGGCAGCGCACGCCGCCTTCGCCCTGAATGGGCTCCAGCATGACCGCACAGGTGGCGGGCCCGATTCGGGCCCGCAGGGCCTCGGCATCATTAAAGGGCACGAAATCGAAACCCTCCAGAACCGGCTCAAATCCTTTTCTAACTTTTTCCTGGCCGGTCGCCGAAAGGGTTGCCATTGTTCTTCCGTGAAATGAGCGCTCCATGGTAACGATTCGAAAACGGCTTTTTTCCCCGCGGTCTTTAAAGTATCTTCGCGCCAGTTTAATGGCCGCCTCATTGGCTTCGGCCCCGCTGTTGCCAAAAAAAACCCGATCAGCAAAGCTATTTTCCACCAGCCAGGCCGCCAGATCGACCTGTGGCAGCGTGTAGTACAGATTGGATACATGCAACAGCGTTTCCGCCTGTCGGGAAACGGCTGCGCTAATCCGCGGGTGGGCATGCCCCAGATTACAAACCGCAATACCGGCCACAAAGTCCGTGTAAGCCTGTCCTGCGGT
>JBFFCW010000235.1:0-6392 GCA_041559695.1 Desulfobacterales bacterium | reverse complement strand
TCGCTGGCCTCGAAATGGGTCAAAGCCGTTTCCCATTCCGCAGAAACCGGTTCAGGCTTAAGCGATTTTCTAACCTGCCTTTCTTGAAGAGATGCCAGGCGTTTGAGGTGGGCCTGATGGGAAAATTTACCTTTAACCGGAGTCCATTTGATCTCCATTGCCGGACCGGATTGGTCCTCGATTAGAAGGTAGCGGATGCCGATCTGGCCCAGCTGCCAATCGGCAGGGATTTTGAAGCGAATGCCGTACCAGGCGATTTCTTTCCATTGATTCAGCAAAGCTCCTCCAATTTAACCGATATCATTCAACTGATTTAGGGAACGTCGAAATTTTAGTAATTTCGTGAATTAACCTTTGCTGAATATGTTCTAGCGCGGCAGGAAAAGCTCCCAGCCGCTCGTTTGGGGCTTGACGGCTTTCCACTCTCGCTGTCGAAGTCTTTCCCGGTAGTCGAGTTGCTTGTTTTTATAACACAAAAGATCTTCTTCCATCAGGGTCGTGTTGGTGAGTTTGACCGAATTGCCCATTTTTTCCTGCTCATCCTGTGAGTTGTGCTGCAGGATGAGGCTGATTTTATGGTTTTGCTGGTTGACAAAAGACCATTTCCAGGCATCCACTATTTTAAAAGCATCTCCCCGGTACTCATCAGGCTCGCCAAATCGCTTTTTAAATTGCTTGAGCAAGTCTTTATAAAACTTCTTGCCTGAATCCGAATATTTTAATTTGATCCTGACAATATGGCCCGGTTGGTCGCAAGTGCCATAGGCGATCAGCCCGCTTTTAAACCCCTGGGTAAACTTGATTTCAACTTCTTCGATATTTTCAGCATAGCGCACCGGCAGGGTCGTATCCATGATTACCCGGTCTTCAAACTTCTTGATATCCTGATCCAGCACAAAGCCGCCCACCTGATTGGGGGTTTCCGCCAGCGCCATACCGGGGACCCATAACAGAATCACGGCAACAGCAATGACCACCCTTTTTTTCATAGCAACCTCTCTTTTTTTTGAAACGTTTATACCAGGCATCAGTCGGTTTTATAGTGGTTGTCAAAAAAACATTCCGCTATTCGAACGTTTTTTTCTAAAACCACTTATGCCGCGTTTCCTTAATTCGGAACAAAATTATGAAAAGCGGTATAATTCCCAAAATGGTAAACACCGACACTGCTTGCAGGCGTGGATAGAAAAAAGTGCTTCTTTTTTATATCGAATAAAGTCTTGATTGGCAAGCAGCTGAATTTTACCTCTCACCCGACTTTGATATTCACGAATGCCTTGTAAGATGATGGGTCCCGGGTATCATGGGTTCCAGTTAAGCGATCTTTTTGTTCATCACTCTTTTAATCTCGCGGATTTTTCCCAGAAAAACCGATTTTAAGTTTAAATAGGCGAACTTTATTTTAGCAGCCAGAGAGTCCGTAAAGACGGCATCTTTAACAATTCCATCAGGGGTGTGTCCAAATGCCATTAACCAGATAATATTTTGCAGCATCTGTCTTTTGGTTAACGGAAACAACTTGGGTGCAAAACCCCAGGTTCGAAATAATCGCTGCGCCAGCGTGTCAACGCTTGCCTCGTCTTCCTGAATGTGTCCGTCCGTTAATGCCTTTTGTGTTAACGGATAATATGGAAAATATTGAAGCGAATACAAATTAAAATGTAGTGGTTTCGGTAATTGGAGCAAAAGACCAATCGTCTCTTTCAGGGTGTCTTCGGTGTCATACGGAATATCCATAATTAAATCATAACGGATTTTAACGTCGTAATTGGCGATTTCATGGGCGAGCTTAATGATTTGGCTATTTTTGCCCGGGCGCTTGAATACCTGATTTCGGATCTGATCCGTCCCGGCTTCGATGCCGAATTTTGCACGGTGAAGGCCGCAATTAACCAATCGGCCGATGGTCGACGATTTTACCAGGGTCGGGTTATACTGGACCTTAAAAGGCAATCCAATCTCTTTGGGGTAGAGTGTTTCGAACTCACTCAGCCAGGATTCATCTATTCCAAAATTCTCATCATGAAACTCAACAATCTTTTTCTGGTTTCCCGGAATGGCTAAAACATCTTTCAATTCGGCAATCACATTGGGAACCGACCGCCTGCGAATGAAGTGCCCCATGTTTTGATACATGGGTCGCAGTAAGCTATTCACACAGTAGGTACACCTGAACGGACAACCTCGCGCCGGCATGATCGCCAAAATAGGCTCTAAGATGCTCGGATCATTTTGGATAATTTGGTTGGAGCCGATAAAGTAGAACGAATCTTTTGCGTAGGCCGGGAACGGAATGGAATCCAAATCCTGGTTTAAAGGCCGCATCGGATTTTTTGTGATGTGGCCGTTATTCTTTGACCATAAGTTCTCAATATGTTGATGGTCTTTCCCGTCTCTCACTAATTGAACCAGATCCGTCAGGGGGCCCTCGCCTTCACCTAAACATATCATGTCCGCTTCTTCGATGCTGGTTTCAGGCGATAAAGTTGGGTGGATGCCGCCCCAGACGACAGCGGCCGCTGAGTTGTTTTTGACGATCCGGCTCAATCGTTTTGCAATAAAAACATACGGTGAAAGGACACTCAAACCCACAATGTGCGGGTTGAGCTCACTGATTTTTTCTGCAAACAGCTCCTCCTCTTTCGCAGTGGGATATTTGAGGTCATTGGTGTAATGATTCTTAAAAAAAATGGTGTGCGGATGAACGCCTTCAATATTTTCTAACAAGGCGTGCATCGTCCGGATAGAAAAGTTCTGATACTTGTATAAAGCAATCAAAACGACGGTGATTGGTTGAGTGGATGAGGGTTGCAGCATTTTGAGATCCTGCTTAAAGTATACGGTCGGCAAAAGCCGAATATGCTTTCAAGATGTTAAATTAAGTGTTTATCCGGGGGAATCAAGGCTTCTTTTTGATTTATACCGCTTTCGATAATAATGTTCCCAATACGGACGGGCGGCGTAAGGGATTGTAGAAAAAACCGTTTGAATACCGCAACCTTTTTTTGGAAACCACCGTGAGGCTGAACACGATGAGCATTAGTAGGCAAGTCGACCCAGGGACTTCAATATCAGTGTAACGCCCATGGCAAACATTCCGGTTAATCCCATACCGCAGGAAAATCCGGCCAGCAGTACCGGCGCATACTGGCGCCACATGGCGCCATATCGTTTCAGGAAAAAGAAGCGGCCCAACAACGCCCCGGCCACCTCCAGGAACATGGCATGCGGCAGGGTCTGGCCCAGACCGCGCACCATACCATACACCAGCATAATCGGCAGACCAAACAGGGTCAATATGGTATAGGTCACGACGCCCAATCCCACACCGGCAATCACATAAACAAAATTCAGCGCCTGATAAAAGGCGGCATTGCCTTCCAGGGTCGAGCTTTGCATCAACAGGGTATTTAACGCCTGCAGATGCCAGATTTCCTGGGCAAAGGGGTAGGCACTGGAGGGTATGGGGGCCAGGCGCCAGATAAATTGCGAAAAAAGCAGGCTGGCGATCATGACAATCGGAAATACCACGATTTCCGACTTGATAATCCCGCGGATGCTGGTGCCGGTAAGCTCAATTTGCCGAAAATTAACGGTGGCTTCACCATAATTATGAATCGGAATGGGCGCATACCAGATCTCAATGCCCTGATAGCCGAAATATTTGGCACCGGCAATAAAGCTAATCTCGCGGACCAGCGGCAAGCTGACAAACTGCCCGGCAATACCCTCCATCCGGGCCGTAATATAGGAAACGATCGGGGTGTATATAAAGCCGTAGGCGATAAAAAAGGGCCAGGGAAAATTGGGAACCAGCCACAGGCAAAGCAAAACGTAAGAAATGGTAGAGAAAACATATATACCGATGGAAATCCAGAAATTGAAATCCCCCCGGCCAGCTGGTGGGCGAAATAGATCCTGCAAACTGCCTTTGGTGCCCTCGCGCTTTCCAAAGGAGCGCACCACATGCCAGATGCCCACAAAGGCGATGGCCAGACCCAAACCGATGCTGAAACTCATGTAGAAATCAAAATTATTGGCAAACATGGTATCGACGGTTTCCATACCCGGATGCCAGCGGGTCAGGATACCGTTATGATAGAGAATCGGATTGGCAATAATCGTAATCAGTATTCCCACCAGCCCGCCGATGACCGCCCAGAAGGGCAGCACCATACCGATAAAAACCAGGCCCAGGTCCAGCTGAATCCCGGTGGCTACCGCCGGCAGCACCCCTTCGGTATGGCCGGTCAGCTCGACCCAGGGAATCGGAATCAAGCGAATCGGCTCCATAAGGATGAGGCCCGACACGGTGGGCAACAATACGTAAATCGCGCCAAAGGCCAGCCCCATGACGCCGCCGATAGAAAAGACCCGCCATTTCCAGCTTTTTTTCTTGTCCTCAGTAGATTCAGCCAGGGCCATGGTCCCCAAGGCCGCCACCGGCGCCATGGGAAAAGGCAGCTTTTCGACATCCGAAGTAATCCGGAAAAGGGCATATCCCAAACCGAACTGATCGATGCGCTGAATGATCTGGGTGCCGATCAGCAACAGAATCGGGATCAGCCAGTCCCGGTGGAAAAACGTGCGTTCGACCAGCGAGGCGGACTCCGGTGATGGTGCCACCCAGGAAGGGATGAACTCGGTGACACCCAGCATCCGTGCGGCATCTGACTGGACCAGGTACTGGTTCCATAATAAACCTTGAAAGGGTGTGGATAGAGCCGCTCCGGCCATATAGTAAAGCAGAAATATTTCCTGCTGCTTTAAGTCGCTGTATGACCGCTTGGCCAGTTCAGCAAACAAGATAATCGTTACCCAGCGGGCCGCCGGTCCGATACCCGTGCCAATCACCAACTGCAGATACATGCTGCCGGGCATCATGAGAAAGCCGATGAATATGGCCCCGACAACGGCTTTCCAGTCAAAGCCCTCCTCAAAATGCTCCGGAGTCTGCAACAGGTCCCGATACTCTTGCAGTTCCTTGTCTTCGTACATGGAGAAATCCCGTTATTTGTAAATGGAAAAAAAACAGACAGAAAACCGCATTCACGATTAACCAATAACCAATAGCTTTTTCAGTTCGGCAGCACCAGATAGCTGGAATGGCTGAAGATTCCGATAATGGCCCAGGTGCCGGCCATGAAAAAATCACCGATAATGAGTCCGATAAAAAAATTACGCAGTTTTTTAAACAGTCCGACACCCCCGTAACGCATACACAGGGCGTTGCAGGCCCAGCCAATGAAAAAACTGAACCACAGGATCCGCATGGCGGAGCTGTAAGCCGTCAGATATCCAATCGGATGAATCGGCCACCAGTAAAAACGATGATAACAAATGACTAAAACCAGCATGACCGCCGCGCCGGCAATCGAAAAAATCAGCACCCAGTCTCCGGGCTTTACCGGCGATTCGACCAGGCTGTATATGTTATCGTAAACGGTGATGGTCGTCCGGGTGGCCCAGTCCAGCTGCAGCTCACGCATACCGAATTTGTAGCTAAGCGCCAGCATCGCCAGAAATGAGATCACGACACCGGCAATTAACGTGAGCGCAATGGCCAAAAATATGAATCGATTGTTGCGCGCCTTATCCGTTATTTTGCGGGCATGCAGCAATGACGGCATCAGCGATTCCCGCAAATCGACAAACAGTACCTTTTGAATGACAGCGGCCACCATGATTCCGAGACTGGTGAAAGGCTTGGGGCCGAAAAAAGCCATCAGTCCGTCCATCGGAGCGGCGGTCAGGGTGAAATAGGCAATCCCCCCCTGACAAATAACGCGCATGGCAACCAGGGTAAACATAAAAAAGGCAAAAACCACCAGAATTGAAAATAACAACGGAATACCGAAAGAATGACACCAGATGACAATGGCCAGGCTTCCGGCAATAAACCCCCAGAAAGCAAAGCGCGCGGACAGCCATTCGGACTCCAAATTGTCTTCCTTTTTAAACCCGAATCCCTGACGAACAATATTAATGAAATGAAATCGGGCCAGCCAGGCAAGAAACAGAAAAAAAACAATGTAGGCGCCGATCATCTGGGTCTCTTCAGGACGCGAAATTGTCGGACCGAAGGTGACACCCAGTGCGGCTGCCGGAATATTTAAACCTAAAACGCTGAGCAATCCAAACAGTAATGTCCCCAATAGAAAGAAGAACCAGAAAGAAAAAGAAATCTGTTTGGATGTCAAAAATGCGAACCCGATAAAGGCCGGGTAAAGGTAGATTTTTAGTTTAAAAAATCCGGAGAGAAGGCCGACTTTTGGGAAATATTTACCCGCCAGGATCAGCGTGGGAATCTGAGGTATGGATGGATAATAAAATCCCAGCCCGTTGAGCAGGTGCAGGCAAACCGGAACCGCCAGCCCCGCGATCAGAAAGCG
>JBFFCW010000234.1:0-6399 GCA_041559695.1 Desulfobacterales bacterium | reverse complement strand
GAGCGAGCTGGCCGAGGTCGTCACGGGTATGCGCAGCGCCACCAGGGGCCGGGTGATCATTCGCGGAAAAGAATATACCAACCATGCGCCGCGGGAAATCATAAACGCCGGGGTTGCGCATATTCCGGAGAAAAGACGCGCCATGGGTGTGGTTGAGCCGATGACGACCGCGGAGAATGTCGTCCTGAAAGATATCCGGCTGGCGCCATTTTCAAAAGGCTCCTTTGTCAACAAATCCCAGATAACCCGGCACACAAAAGAAATCGTGTCCAGATTCGGGGCCCTGGTTTCCGATCTTTGGAAGTCCCCGGCACGGATACTTTCGGGCGGAAACATTCAGCGATTGATATTGGGTCGCGAGACGTGGCGAATACCGCAATGTCTCGTGGCGGTTTATCCCGCCCAGGGGCTCGATGCCAGGGCCATCGATCATACCTGGGAGCTTCTGATGCGGCTGCGCGAAGCCGGTACCGCTATTCTGCTGGTATCAGAGGATTTAGACGAGCTAATGGCCCTCAGTGACCGGATCGCCGTAATGTCTAAAGGCAAAATCATCGGCCTGTTTGAAGCCGGCGAAGCAACGCGCGAAGCGCTCGGGCTCATGATCGCCACCGGCTGAAAATAGGGGGCAGAAAGGTTCAGGGTTCAAAGTTTCAAGGGTTCAAGGGTTAAACAAAGGATCATCTGGTGCATTCATAAACATTTTCATTATCTCCTCTAAAGTGTCGGAACCGTCCAAATTCAATCGAAACAGATTCCCCGAAAACGCATATCGCACCGGCATTTGTCATAATCCGTTCTGTTAGAATTACACTTCTTACCCGGGGTCGCGGCCATAGAAGCCATAGGGTTTCGTAATTTTTTCGATAATTACCTTAAAACACGGGTCCCTGTTTATACAACTCAGTCAGCAGCGTCCCCCAAATATACGCTGACCGGCAATCCTTTGCAGTGGCGAATTCCATAACTTCTATAAAAAAGGTCAAACGAAGACTTGACCCTTTCGCGGGCTGTCGCGGTGATGCCTAAAAAAACCAGTTTGGACGATTTTTTGCACGGTCGCTTACATATTCCTCGAGCCATTCTTTGAGTTCTGGAACGATATAGAACCTTGGAAACAGCAGATTATCATCAGCCGTGATCTGTTTTTCCTCAATAGCGGTCTTGGCCAGGTCCGTGTGAGGGTAGATACGAATCCCCAGGGTAATCTTCAGGGCATCCAGATCAAGGGATTCTGCAAAGTCAAAGCTTTGCGCCACCGTTTTACGCGTCTCCCCGGGGGCCCCCAGCATTAAAAACCCCATCCGCCGGATACCGTAATCTTTAAGGATCCGGTTGGCCTGCCGAATTTCACCGGTGTCAAAGCGTTTGTTCAGAGCCCGCAAAATGTCATTGTTGCCGCTTTCAAAACCCAGGCTCACCTCGCAGCAACCGGCCCCGGCCATGGCCTTGACAAGATCTTCTGAAATTTTGCGCGGATACAGGATGCATCGCCAGGTGACATCCAGCGATGCCGCCGCCAGCCGGTTGCAGAGGCCCATGGCATAGGATGGCGGCAGGTTGAAGGTGTTGTCGACAAAAAACACCCGGTTAAATCCGGCCTCCGCCCAGCGGGAAAGTTCCCGTACCGCCGCCGCAGCAGACCGCTGCCGAACAAGATGCCCTTCGATGGTCGCGGTGGAACAATAGCTGCAATCCAAGGGGCACCCGCGGCGGGTTTGAAACGGCAGCCAGTAATTTTCCTTTTCCCCGTTCGCAGAAACCAGCAGCGATGGCTCCGGAAAAGGCAGGCAGTCAAGATCTCTGGCATACGTCCGTTTTGCCTGAAGCCCCTGGCCGCGCAAATACAAACCGGGTACCCCGCTAAGATCGGTTTGCTGCTCGATGTGTTTCAGCAGGACCGGAAAAGCGACCTCCCCCTCCCCCTGAATTCCCATATCAGCGCCTAAATATTCCAGGGCGCTTTGCGGAAACATGCTGTAGCCGGCTCCCCCCAGAACAAGCGGGGCATTCGACAGTTTCCTGCAAAGCGAAACCACCGCTTTGGCCTGATCGAGCATGAAGCGGGTCGAATTCATAACTTGATCATCGATGTTTCTTACAGAAACACCGATGACCTGGGGGGCGAATTCGTCAATGCTTTTTCCGATCACCCGACGGATGTCGCCGGTGGTCAAAAGATCGACAAACAAAACATCGTGGTTGGCCTTTTGCGTGGCCGCTGCCACGCAGCCCAATCCCATGGGCAAAGTGGGCATATTGATATCTTCGCGGTTAGCCGAGATAAAAAGAACCCGCATACGCATATGCTCCGTTTCAAACTGCTATCTTATTCAAACTGATACACCTGATTATTTAGCACTCCTGAACTTTTATCTCAATAACCACCCGTCCCTCAATTGCTGCCCTGTTAACCGCAACAAATCAACCCCGCGCCTTCTTTGCGCCCTTACCAATTAACCTATTAACTATTTAACCAATCAACCAGCTTTGCTTTGAGCTGAAGATATTTATATATTTATGGATGTCCCCCCTTCTCCCCTTTTCACAACCAAAAAAAGTTGATATTTAATTGAATTGTCGATAATATCCGTATATCATTAAAAAAAATAAAAAGAGAGAAAAAATGAACCGCCAGCAAGCACTCCAAACACTTACCGAAAATCGTAGCCAGTTGAACCGCTTTTCGGTCAAAGATCTTTATCTTTTCGGTTCGGTGGCCCGGGATGAGGCAATCGATGGTAGTGATGTGGACATTCTTGTCGAATTTCAGCCAGGTGCAAAAATTGGGCTTTTCCAATTTGCGCGGCTTCGACGCTTTTTAAGTGAATTGCTCGAATGCAACGTAGACCTGGCAACACCCGATGCACTTCATAAAGATCTGAAAGAAAATATCCTCAAGGAGGCGATCCATGCCGCCTGAGAGGGGATGGAAACTTCGCATTTCAGATATCCTTGACGCCATAGCAGCAATCCAGGAATACACAGCCGGCATGGATCTAAACCGATTTACAGAGGATCGCAAAACAGTTGATGCTGTGGTGAGAAATTTCACAATCATCGGTGAAGCTGTAATCCGCATACCGGAACAAGTAATAAGCGAAAATCCGGAAATTCCCTGGCGCGACATGAGCGACATGCGCAATATCGTCGTGCACGAGTACTTTGGTGTCAGCAATAAAATTTTATGGGAAACTATCCAATCCGACCTTCCACCATTAGTTCCTTTGCTGCAGAAACTTCTCGAATCAAATAATTAAATTTACGTAGTAAAAAAACATTACCAAAGCAAAATACACTTCCGCCTTTTACGATTCAACTAATCAGCCATTTAACTAATCAACCAGCCATGCTTTGAGCTTTGAATCTTCCTATCCTTTATTCCTTCTGACTTTATAGCCTCCCGGCCTTATAGCTTTCCAGCTTCCTGCTATCAGCTATGAGCTGAAGATATTTATATATTTATGGACGTGCCCCTCCCCACTTGTACCTTTGGTTAACTTGTTTGTGTGAGTACGCGGCTAATTTCCCTGCCCCACTAATCACAAATCAAGATGTGATCCCTATTACTTACTTCTCCTGCCACTCAATTGACAGCCGATCAGGCTCCATGTTAGATAAAATGAAAATAATTAGAAGTGGTTTTAAAACCCCATCTGGTCAGAAGAGCTGATATACAAGGAGGAAAAATTGGAGTGGCCCCGCAAAATTGTTTCCGCGCTGAAAGCCAATGATATCTGTTCGATATCGTTCATACCGGATGCCGTTATCGATCGGATTCTGAAAGTGGCTGAAAAAGATCCCTATTTTCATTTCACGACGCTGGCGCGGGAAGAAGAGGGCATCGGCATCATCACCGGGGAATATTTTGCGGGCCGATACGGTGTTCTGATGATGCAGAGCGCCGGCCTGGGCAACTGCGTCAATGCGCTGGCGTCGCTGGCGATTCCCTACCAGATTCCGTTTATTATGCTGATCAGTCAACGCGGCGAGCTGGGCGAGTTTAACGCCTGCCACGTCGTCCTGGGAAAAGCCCTCCGCCGCATCCTGGAGGCGCTGGGGATCCAGCACTATACCGTGAATCGTGAAGATGAACTGGAAACCATTCTAAACGGCGCCATTAAAACGGCCTACACGTGCGACCGGCCGGTTGCGGTTATTTTGTCCACCGCCCTGGTCGGATGGAAGGATGAGAAATGATAAACAGACTGGAAGCAACCCGCTACCTGGTCGAGCAGCTTTCCGACGAGCCGATTATTGCGTCCTGCGGCAATCCCAAATTCGACCTGTTTACCGCCGCCGAAAAGCGCAAAGCCAATTTTTATATGTGGAACTCCATGGGCATGGCCTCCTCGATCGGCCTGGGTCTGGCCATGGCCTGCCCCGGCAGAAAGGTGATTGTGCTGGATGGCGACGGGGCTATTTTGATGAACTTAAATTCATTGACCACCGCGGCCAGCAAAGCGCCGCCCAATCTCGTTCATATCATCTGGGACAATGCGCAGTATCAAATTACAGGCGGGCAGCCGACCCACACCGCGGGGGAAGCCGATATCGAAGCAATTGCCAGAGGCGCCGGCTTCAAACAGGCTTTAACGGTAAAAACGGTTGCCGCTTTTAAAGAAGCGCTTTCCCAAATCCTTTCCCGACCCGGCCCCTGGATCCTGGTGGCCCGGACAGATTCGTCCAAAGCGCTCGGGCGCCCTCCGAAAAGCCCCGTCTATATCAAGAATCAGTTTATGGAAGCCTTAAGGAATGCCTGATCTGCCGGATGCGTCTTGACATAAAAATCGCTATTGGCGACTCTCAAAACCGGCATCACCAACCTCTGGCTGGATACACTGCCTTGGAGATGTGAAGATGAGACTTTGTATCACACACAGCCCACGGAGATCACACAGAGAATAATTCAAAACTTTTTAGTAAAAACCCTCTGAACTCTCTGTGTACTCTGTGAGAGACATACGGCCGCAGTGGACTTGTCCTGCGTAGCTCGATGAAGCGCGGAGGGACCCGTGGCTAATTTTACCTAACTTATTTTTGTAATCTGTGTAATCTGCGTATATCTTTGAGCTGACCCCAAAGGCGCCCACCCATTGTAATCAACAGCAAATGTCTTATATTATAGGTAGATCATTAAGATTAATGAAGATCATATTGGTGCATCATGAAAATAAAAGATTGTGGCTGTGGCTGTATAGCCCAGGTCACCTATGAAATTAATGAGCATAACGCATTTTTGATAGGTTGCACGGTTTGTGACAACAAAACGCCTGTCTGCGAGAGTCTTACAGGAGCGATTTTGCTGTGGAATCAAATCTATTACTATGCATTGCCTCCTTATGAAGCTGAACCTGCCTGAAAGTGGTTTCAAAATTCCATCTGCGGCCAATTAAAAATCTCGCAATCCGAAATAAAAAAACGCAACAATACAACCCCGTCCCCATTTTATTAGCGAAGGTGGGTGGAAGCTTTGAGCGAAGACGGCCCCGCCGCGGCGAAGCCCTGTGCGAAGACGGGTCTGTGGCTAATTAAGAAATCGCAGGCCCCAATCGAATAACCCTGCTTGCCCCCCGCCATGTCCGCCGAAGCTTCAGCGAAGGTGTAAGCCTTATTCGCGAAGGGGGGAACCTTCTACAACTCGGTGCAGGTATCACTGTTTCCGCCGGTGCAGTGCTGTATTCGAAACCGCAGTTGTTTGATCTTACAGAATACGCTGGGAATCCAGATAAAAGGGAGTAAAACTGCGATAACCAGAGAGTTAATGATTGTAAATAACAGACAAAAGAAAATATTGCCGGCGCTGAATACCGGAGCCATGCACGCATCTTCGTCGACTTCACAACCTTCGGCCATGCATTCGATCATGCGAACATCATGAATGGTTTTTTCATCATAGTAGCGAAATTCGATTCCGACAAAAGCTTTATACGATTCGGTTTCCGTTGGGGCAGCCGATACGCGAATGTCGGCCGATTGGTTGGGCGTGATATAGTATGCCGGCGGATCGCTCACGGTAAATGGTACGGGTTTGACGGAAATAACATTCACCTTGGTGATTTCAATATCTCGCGTACTTTTGTTCAACAAGCGCATAATAAAATGCTCGGTTTCGCCGATTCTGACTTTGCCAAAGTCCAGTATTTTGGGACTGTGATCAACTATCGGTACGCGCTGCATATTTACACACAGTGCAATAAGACCCGAAGTGCAGTCTCTGATCACCCTGACCATGTCGTCGGATGCCGAAGCGTCTTCATAAGGCGGCTGGAAATCGTAACTGATACCATACTCATAAAGAAAGGTATCGAGTTTTGGGCGATCGGGATCTACCATATGCCGGCTCAGGCCGTAATCTTTGGTTCCCCCAGTGATGCCGTACAGGCCGGTAAAGCCCGG
>JBFFCW010000233.1:0-6459 GCA_041559695.1 Desulfobacterales bacterium | reverse complement strand
GTTGGGGACAGGCGATGCCTTTTTGCACAGCCATTTCTTTGAGACAATCCATGAGCTCGGCGATTTTAACGTCATTCGGACAGCGCGTGGTGCATGTTTCGCAGGCCGCACATACCCATATTGTATCACAATTCAATACGGCTTGCGGTTGCCCGATAATCACCAGGCGAATCACTTCGTCCGGATAAAGATCCATGGCAAAGGTGACTGGACAGCCGTTGGTGCACTTGCGGCATTGATAGCATGCGCTTGTCTGGTAGGGCCCGGCAGTTTCAATTTGTTCTAGAAAGTGATAATCTGGAGTCAGTGTTTTCTGAAGCATAGCTTTATAGCCACTTTCCCAAGCGCCGGTGGAACCTAATTTGGGATTACCATAAATGGTGATATGAGAGGCTTTTTGAAGGAGCTCAGGGTTTGGAATGAAAACGTCATTAAAAAGCAAGAGGCGCTCTTTGTCAAGAGAAAACACGGCCAGCCGCTAAAATATAGATGCTTTAATCAGGCTGTTTTCCGCAAAAAAGCGATTGCGATGCCCTCCCGCTGAAAATTCAGCCACATACTCGAAATAGCTCTGCCACGCATCTTTTTGTTTGGCTAGCGTTTGCCATCTGTGATAAAAATAAAAGCTTAAGCCCTATTAAAACTTATTTAAGAACATGAGATTATCTATCACCAAATATTGGTATGCCGCCCTCTGCCTGATATTATTCCTCTCAGTGCATGTCGCATGGGGTGATGAATTGCCATCCTACTGCAGGGAAGACCCCGCTTTGGCGCGGGAGCTATCCCGCATGGGACCTGTTATGGGGCTGGGGTCATCAGTTTCCCACGGCCTTATGGCGCGCTCGGCTTCTAAGGTTTTGGCCGATCAGCTATGCCTGGGCAGTGACGGGCACGTATTTCCCTGGTACTTTCCGGCGTCCTACCAGAAGGCAGCCAAATATTATTACAAACGCATGCGGCCGAAACTGATATTAGCGCTGGATGTCACCTACCACGATATGAAAGTTCTGGCATATACCACCGACAAAAAAAAAGCACTCGATGCCCTGGTACCCGCCCTGGCGCTCGATTGTGAGAGTAAATATTATGACTGTTCCGAAAATGGGAGTGACGCCTATGCAAATAAATATGGCTATAGACCGACTGTTCTTCTGGGGAATCTTTTTTTTGAAAATCTAATCGATTGCTCCCAGGGCAAACCGCCGAAGGAATACCGCATCGAGGACGCTAAACCCAGGCCTAAAAAGCTTTGTTACGAAGAATTCAAGCAGCTCAACCGCCATCTAAAGGAGCTCGTCGCCCGGTATCCCAATGTTCATATGTTTGAGGCGAATCGTCTTTTCACGGCCCTTATAAAGTATCCCTACAGCATTTTTTACGATGAAGGCGCGCGGCAAACTTTTTTTTCCAGAAAAGAGCTCACCTGGGATGGCTGGCATCCTTATACCAATCCGGGCAGCTATGTTTTTGCCAATCTGGCCATCATGCAGATCAATCGATTGGTTAAGGAAGGCAAAATTAAAGGCGGGCCGATTCCGCTGAGAAAGCTTTCAGATGAATATTTTGGCCCACCGTCCGGTCTTATCATTTTTGTTCCTGAAGGATTTCCACGAGTCACTGAGCCGCAAATCGTGGGGCCCGCCGGAGAAAAAATTCCATTGCGCTTTTCCCTGCCAAAAAAATGGGCGGAGCGCCATGGTGTCTTCAGTTTCGGGAATTCATATTTTCAAGATCTGGCATTAGCATGGCAGCATCTGGGTCCCAGACCGTTGATCTTTCGGGCCCGATCTTTTTCGGGGGAGAGCCTGGTTCTTTCGAAACAGGATCGGGACATCCTGGCCGCTCACCATCGAAACGGAACCGCTCTAAAAGGCGGCCTGCTTCTGTGGGGCCAAAATCTGAATGACCATATGATCTCCCGCGAAGATACATTCTTTCTCAATCAAATTGAAAAAGACCCCGCTATTCTGAAAAACCTGTCTCCACCAATGGCAGTAAGTGATGCCGTTCCCTGGGATTACTAAAATTCTATCTCAAAAATTCACTAAGGCAAGTGACTAAAGTTAAGGAATTCTGTCATTATCATATGGCTCACCGCAGAGACGCAGAGCCCGCAGAGGTGTTTTTTAAAGAAATTTTTTCTCTGCGGGCTCTGCGTCTCTGCGGTGAGCTATAACTTTAGTCACCTCCAATTTCATGATTTTGAAAATGATCTACCATTTTTAGGGAAGAGTCTTGCCCGGTGAGCCCATTCTACCTGAACGAGAGGATCAGGCCGAGAGATAAGAGCAAACTATAGACAAGCGCCAGTTTGGCTGTATGGGCCAGTGCCTGATTGAGCACCGCACCGCCTGCGCTTTTCCAGATAAGGCGCGTTAAAGAAATTGCCAGGGGCAGGGAAAAAGCCGGCAGGATCACCCAGGCCGAACTTCTGCCGCTTAACCAGAGAATAAAGGGAATGGTGTAGGCCGTGCAGAGCAACAGCAGGTATTCAATCCTGGACCCGCGTTCACCGATCATGACCGCCAGGGTACGCTTGCCGCTGCGGCGATCTGTCTGAATATCTCTCAGGTTATTGACGACCAGAATGGCGGTGGTCAGCAGCCCTTGAATTGCCCCCATCAGCCAGACCATCGGTGTTAAATGCAGCGCCTGGACATAATAGGTGCCGCACACCGCCACCAGTCCGAAAAAAATGAAGACAAAAAGGTCTCCGAGCCCGTGGGATGCCAGCGGAAAGGGACCGCCGCTATAGGCCAGCGCCGCAGCGAAACTGAATACTCCAATCAAAATAACCGGCCAGCCACCAACGCTTGCCAGGTAGAGGCCCGGTATGGCACTCAGAATGATGGCAACCAGCATTCCGGCCTTTACCTGTTTGGCCGGGATAAGCCCGCTGTGGGTCACCCGCGGCGGCCCTATACGGTCTCGGTTATCGATGCCCTTGACGTAATCGAAATAATCATTTGCCAGATTGACACCGATTTGCAGCAGCAATGCCACCATAAGAGCGGCCGCGGCCGGCAGCCACGCGAAATGCTTCTCGGCGATTGCCATTGCTGTGCCCAGCACTACCGGCGCAAGCGCGGCAGGTAGTGTGCGCGGCCGGGCCGCCAGCATCCAGGCGTGTAACCAGGTCTTGTTTCTGGATTTCCGCCTTCGCGGGAATGACAGGCTTGAAAGGTATGAGCCCTGTCGATCCCTCCGTTTAATTGTGTTCTTCCGACCGATAGCGATTTACCTTCAGTTCCATATTGTAGATCATAAAATAGAGTACCAAACCCAACAGACTCATGGCCAGAATTCCGGCATACATCTCGGGGTATCTCAGCACCTGGTAAGTTTCGACAACGATATAATATCCTAAACCGTAGGTGGTCAAAGATTGTTCGGCAATAAACAGAACTGCGATGGCGGTTCCGACAGATACCCGCAGCGCCGTCAGCACCGCCGGCAATGATGCCGGAAAATAAACATACCGGAATAGTGCCCGCCGGCCGGCGCCCAACGAGCGCACCGACAGAATCAATTCCGGATGCAGATTTGCGGCTTCATCCCTGACGACAACCAGAATCTGGAAAAAGATAATTGTCGCAATCAAAAAAATTTTGGAAATATCGGTGATCCCCATTAAAACATAGATAACCGGCAAAAACACAATTTTGGGGATCGGGTAGACGATGGCAATCAGAGGAGCAAAGATACGATTGACTTTGGGGACCTGCCCCAGTCCCAATCCGATGGGAACCGCGGTGACAACCGCCACCCCGATGGCGGCCAACACCCGAGCGGTGCTGGCCAAAAAGTGAATTCCCAGATTGCCGAACACAGAGGCTGTGAATATCGGCAGTACCTGAAGCGGTGATGGCATGATCGGGCGGTGGATGATCCAGGCCAGCACCTGCCAGATGGCAAAAAACATTAACAGCCCGATGAGGGCTGCGCGTATGTTTAACCGGCGTCTCACGTCATTGATCCCAGCAGGTTGCGTAAATCTTCACACTTCTGTTGAAACTTGCCCTGCATGCGCCCATCGCTGAATCCGGCGCATGCATTGTCCATAATTTGGGCCTCCTGATTAGCGCTTTTTTGTAAGACCAATATTTTTTGGCCCATGACGACGGCCACTTCGATGTCATGGGTGACGATAATATAGGTTAAATCCGATTTATCGTGTAACGTGATGATGAAGTTTTGCAGATCCTCACGGGTGGGGGCATCCAGGGCTGAAAAAGGCTCATCCATTAAAAGCAAATCCGGTTTCATGGCCAGCGTGCGCGCGATGGCCGTACGCTGGCGCTGCCCGCGGGATAGTTGCAGCGGGTATTGATCCCTCAGTCCCTCGATACCCAGTTTTTTGAGCCAGCCATCGACCCGTTGATCGGCTTGATTTGGAACCAGCTGTTCATCGGCCGGGGCGTGCCTACCGTCGGATCCGTAAAATCCCCAAATGGTCAGCCCCAGGCGGGCATTTTCTCTGACCGTTTGCCAGGGCAATAAGCCGTGGTCCTGCAGCACCAGCCCGCTGCGCGGCCGGGGGCGCGTGATCGGTTTATGGTCGATCATAATGCTGCCGGATTGGGGGTGGCGCAAGCCGGCCAGCAAATACAGGAGGGTTGTTTTGCCGCAGCCTGAAGGACCGATGATTGAAAGCGCTGCACCGCGGTCGACATGCAAGCTAAAGTCCTGAAATATAGGCGACTGCCCGCTGTAGGCAAAGGTTAAGTCGTCAATTGTAATCATCGGACAATATTTATCCCTCAGGCAAGCATTGGATGGTGATGGATTTTTTATACGGAAGTGGTGCCTTCAACAGCTTTTTTGACACCATCCAGTTCATCACATCGGCCCATTGTTCGGCACTGGGTACTTCCCGAATGGGAAAAGGCGGAATACGGTATATTTGCTGGATGTTTTTCGGCACCCGGATTTTTTGAAGTAAAAGGCGGCGATGTGATTCGGGATCGGCATTGATATCCTGCGCAGCTTGATTCCAGGCCTTTATAAACCGGCGCACCGTATCGGCCTTGTTTTTTAAAGCCTGAATGCTGAAGCTCAACACGCTGACGCTGTATTGTGGATGTGCTGAATCGTCGATGACTGCGCCGGCGCCGGCTTCAAGAGCGCTTTGGGCCAGCGGATCCGGCAGGGTGGCGGCTTTCAGCTGGCCCTGTAAAAGTAATTGATACCGTTCGGGTATGACCGGAACGGATTTTTTAGCAATCTGATCCGGGGTCAACCCATGGGCTGCCAGCAGGCGGTCGGTTACGTATTCAATGATGGTATTTTTAGAGACGCCGATCGTGATATCTTTCAGGTCTGCCGGGGAAGATAAGCCGCTGCCGGGTGCCGCTAAAACGCGAAACAGGGGATAGTGCGGATAGGCTTTACGGGCAGATGAAATGATCTGGACCTGGACCCGGTCGCGATTGAAATTGGCCGTTGTGGCCATCTCGTTGAGCATGCCGTCAATGGCACCCGCCTGCATGAGCTGGTCTCTTTCCAGTCCGCTGCCCACCGGCACGGCTGTTACTGAAACACCATGACGGTCAAAATAGCCCTTGGCCTGGGCAGCGTGGAAGGGCAGGCTGTCTAAAATGGGCAATAGTGCAACTTTCAGAGAATTATCCGATTGGGCCGTTTGAGCGAACAGGTTTGTCGGTAAGCCGGCCATAATCATGAGAATCATAAGCAGGCCGATGACAGCCGATTTTTTGGTATTCAATTTTTGTTTCAAATAACCGCCTTAGAATTTTTTTTAATTTGCGTTGTGACCTTCAATACCAAAAAAAGTGCTGGCGTGTAAAGCGTGTTGCCGATTTGGTCATCAATTGAGGGCCCGGGATTTGTTTCCCAGAAAAGACAGCACGGCCAAAAAAATTGATATCTTGGAATGATACGCGAAAGGGATGAACGGGGGAAGAACAGAATGCGGCTCCCGAATATTTCAAACCGCAGAACCGCGGAATCCGCCGGATGCGGACAGAATTTCGAAGTGGACATTATGGTCTTAATTTTTTCAGAAACTTCTGCTGTTCAAAATTCCTGACTTTAGATCACGCCTTTAGCGTGATTCGATATGGGATATTCAAAATCTAATCTTTGTGAGTTCCTGTTTGGGAAATCGTTTCGATAGATAAACACGGTCAATTGACCTAAATTATTCCAGCGGCCGCCATTATATCCGGCACCAGTTCCTCTTTGCCGATGGCCATGATGTGCACACCGTCACACATTTTTTCTTCATGAATGCGTTTGATCATGCGGCCGGCGATTTCGATGCCTTTGGTTATGGCCTGGCCTTTGGGTGCTGATGCCATTTCATCGATTAGATCCTGAGGGACAAAAACCCCGGCGATGTTTTTATTCATGAAACGGGCCATGGGGGCGGATGTCAGCAGAATGATGCCTGCCAGAATTTTTACATTAAACTGCCGGGCGTAATCCATAAATTCT
>JBFFCW010000232.1:0-6464 GCA_041559695.1 Desulfobacterales bacterium | reverse complement strand
AGCGCTTCAACTGAACCCAAAATTCGTGCCGGCCCTAAACAACCTGGCTTTAGTGGCCGCGGCAAACCAGGAATATTACAAAGCGGTAACCATATTTTTAGATATATTGAATTACTTACCGGATGATGCCGAGACCCATTATAATATCGCCTGTATGTACTCGCGGTTAAACCGGGTGGATGAGTCCATTGAGTGGTTGAAAAAAGCGATAGACAAGGGATACGCAAATTGGGAAAACATTAAAAAAGACGGTGATCTGGATAACATCCGGGATGCTTACGCCTACAGGGAACTAATCAAAGATCATTAGCGATTATCTCAAAAATAACAGATGGTGTGTTTGATTTTCCTGTTTAGCGGGAGATAATCGAGCGTAACTTTATTTTGCAGAAATTGCACCATTATATTTTGGGAGGGTTAGATGAAAAGGGGGATCATTTTAGCAGCCATTCTGTTAAATTTTCAGATTTTGGCAGGTCCAAGCCTGGCTCACTTTGGCATGATTATTCCCTCCGATTCCATGGTCATGCAAGGCGAAAGCAAAACTGTAAAATTAACGCTTTCTTTTTCCCATCCGTTTGAGGGCCAGGGTATGGAATTGGATAAGCCCCGCGTATTTGGCGTGCGAATCAACGGCAAAATGCAGAATCTAATTGAAATCCTGGAAAAAACCCGGATCATGGAGCATAGCGCCTGGGAGGCGCCATATAAAGTGAAGCGCCCGGGCGCCTATATGTTTTACATGGAGCCGCAGCCGTACTGGGAGGCGGCTGAAGATATATTTATTGTTCATTATACCAAAACCGTTGTTACCGCTTTCGGTGACGATCAAGGCTGGGATGAAGAAATCGGCTTGAAAACCGAAATCATTCCGTTGTCCAAACCTTTCGGCCTGTATGCCGGCAATGTATTCCAGGGTATCGTCAAACTCGACGGAAAGCCGGTTCCTTTTGCTGCGGTCGAAGTGGAATACTACAATAAGGGCGCTAAGATTAATGCGCCAACAGCGTACATGATCGCCCAGACGATCAAAGCGGATCAAAACGGCGTCTTTACGTATGCCGCCCCGGCAGCCGGCTGGTGGGGATTTGCCGCCTTAAATCCCGCGGATTACAAATTAAACCACAACGGTGAACCCAAGGATGTAGAATTCGGGGCCGTCATCTGGGTGGAGTTTCACGACTGGAAATAAAACAAAATAGGTATTTAACCACGAAGATCACGAAGAATCCGAAGAATGACCTTAATGAATATTTTATTAAACTTCGTGAACTTCGTGTCCTTCGTGGTAAAAAAATCATTCGAAACACCTAAGATTTTTTACCACATGCAAGGCCCCACGAAAGGTTGGCATGCACATTTCAGAAGGCGTACTATCCGGTCCGGTATTGATATCCGGCGGCGCACTGGCGGCGGCCGGAACGGCCATTGGTCTGAAAAAACTCGATTATGATCGCATCGCCCAGGCCGCAATTCTTTCGGCAGCGTTTTTTGTGGCCTCCTTGATTCATGTTCCCATCGGGCCCGCCAATGCCCACCTGGTCCTCAACGGGCTGGTGGGGCTGCTGCTTGGCTGGGCCGCCTTTCCAGCCATTCTGGTGGCGCTGGTGCTTCAGGCAATGCTGTTTCAGTTCGGCGGCATTACCGCCCTGGGGGTCAACACCATGATAATGGCCCTGCCGGCAGTGATTTGCTACCTGATTTTTAGTCGCTTTCTGCACAAAAAACCGTTGCTGGCGCTATCGGCAGCTTTTGCCTGTGGTTTTTTATCCGTATTGTTCGGAGCTGTGATTTTAGGTCTGGCGCTCATATTTACTGAAGAAAATTTTTTTGCCGTTACTGCCGTCGTAATTGCAGGTCACATACCGGTAATGATTATTGAAGGTGTGATTACAGCTGTTTGCGTTTCTTTCTTAAAAAAGGTACAGCCGGCAATGCTGCCCGGATCTTCAAGGCAGTAATTATTATAATTGTAAATAATAAATGCAAAATATGAACTTATCAAAGATTAAATAAATACTATAAAATTCGAAGCACGAAATCCGAATCTCGAAACAAATTCAAAATAATAAATCCAAATGTTCAAAATAGCGTTTAGAATTTCTTATCCTTTGGTATTCGAATTTCGGTATTCGGATTTCGAATTTATGTGTTAAACAATGAACCGGACCCATGAAACCTGACATCCTCGAATCGAACTTGGCAAAACCTATTTTTTACTTATTTTTGGTTATCGGCCTTTTGTATTTTCAAATCGAACCTGCGGATGCTCACCGGGTGATTCTCTTTGCCTGGGCTGAGAGTGACACCGTTTATGTCGAGAGCAAGTTCAACAGCGGTAAAAAGGTAAAGGCGGGCAAAATCATCGTCACCGATCCCCAGGGCACGGAGCTCGTAAAAGGAACAACAAACGAAAAAGGCGAATTTTCTTTCAAGGTCCCGCAAAAGACCGACCTGAAAATCGTTTTAGTCGCCGGCGAGGGACACAGGGCGGAATGGACCCTCCCGCTCGCAGAGATTGAGATGCCTGCTGCCGAAAAACCACCGGTTCCGGAAAAGGGTCCGGACGCCAAACAGGTCATTATCGGTATTGGCTGCATCCTGGGCCTGGCAGGAATTGCAATCTATGTCCGCAACCGCCGAAAGAAAAACTTAGACCATGAAAGCACGAAAATTTAAAAACTCGAAAAACTCAGGCATTTGCTTTCGTGCTTTTTTACTTTTGTGTTTTCGTGGCTAAAAGAATGCTCACACCATGATCAGTGAACCTTTTGCCATCGGAGAGTCGTTGATTCACAGGCTTGACCCCCGGATCCGGTTAAGCCTGACGGTCCTGTATTCATTTGTGATTGCATTGTCTTACCAATTTTCGGTTTTAATACTGGCGTTGAGCCTCTCTTTAATTTTAGTCCTAATCTCACGTGTAAAGATTCAGGAAGTCTTTAAAAGGCTGGTCATCGTCAATGCGATGATTTTGCTTTTATGGCTGGTATTGCCGTTTACCTTCAAAGGGGAAGCGCTGACCCGCATCGGTTCTTTTGCCATTTATCGCCCGGGCGTCATCCTGGCGGCCCAGATAACGTTAAAATCAAATGCCATCTTACTCGCGTTTATCGCCCTGATTGCAACCATGTCATTTTCTACATTGGGGCATGCGATGTACCGGCTGCGGGTCCCTGAAAAAATAGTTTATCTGTTGTTGATGGCCTATCGCTATATATTTGTTATCGAAGCGGAATACCTGAGACTGTTGCGTGCGGCGAAAATCAGGGGGTTCCGACCGGGTACCAATGCAAATACGTATCGGACCTATTCTTTCGTTATCGGCATGCTCTTCGTGCGTGCAGCCGCGCGTGCTGAGCGAGTTCACCAGGCCATGCGGTGCAGGGGGTTTAACGGAAAATTCTACAGCCTGCAGGAATTTCAAACCAATGCGGCAAGCTGGGTATTTGCGATTATGATGACGACCATCGTGGTCGGCCTGGCTTTGCTGGAATGGTCAAACTTAATTTAGCTGCTCCGGCTGAAGGTGAATCAATCATTTTTGGGGTTATGGGATAAACGGGTTAAGCTCTCATGCAACGAAACAATCTGCTGATAAATCTCGAAGGTGTGTCTTTTAACTACCCTGGAGGCCCCCCGGTGCTGAATCGACTTGATTTTCAATTTAACCGGGGGGACCGACTCGGCTTAATCGCCCCCAACGGCAGCGGCAAGACCACCTTTTTGCATATTATTATGGGGCTGCTGAAGCCGATATCGGGTCAACTCGAAATTTTCGGAAAGTGCGCCAACGAGGACAAAGATTTTTATGAGGTGCGACGCCGGATCGGCCTTCTTTTCCAGGATGCCGACGATCAGCTTTTCAGTCCAACAGTGATTGAAGACGTGGCTTTCGGTCCTTTGAATCTGGGCAAATCAAAAAATGAAGCCGTCGATATCGCCCGCCGGACACTCAACTTCCTTGGCCTCGACGGATTTGAAGAGCGCATCACGTTCAAACTGTCCGGCGGGGAGAAACGATTGGTCTCTTTGGCAACGGTTCTGGCCATGGAGCCTGAAATCCTTCTTTTAGACGAACCGATCAACGGCCTTGATACAAAGACCAAAGCAAAACTAACTGAAGTTTTGTCCGGCCTCGACCTCTCGTATATACTTATTTCCCATGATTTTGACTTCCTGGCCGAAACCGCCGACGCCATCTACACGATGCAAGACGGAAAGATCCTGCTGGATAAAGAATTGCACCTTCATGAGCACCTCCATGCCCATGAGCACGGCGTCTATCCGCATCGACATGAGATGACAGACGACAGAGAGCAGATGTCAGGGGACAGAAGAAAGAGAACCGAGGACCGAAGGCAGAGAGCAGAAGACCGCAGGCAGAGGTCAGATGTCAGAAGTCGGAAAGAAGAGGACTGACACCTGAACACTGAAACCTGACACCTAACCATTTTATTTATCGGCGACGCCAGCCTCCTGGAAAGTCAACACCTCTTTAAACATGCGCACGGCGCTGTCCATAACGCCCATGGCAAGGGCGGCTCCGGTCCCCTCACCCAGGCGCATGCCCAGATCAAGAATGGGCTCCAGCCCTAAATGTTTCAGCATGATGCGGTGGCCGGCCTCTTCGGAGCAGTGTCCCGCAAATAAATAGTCTTTAACGGTCGGGCACAGCGCGTGGGCAATCAGGGCACCGGCCGTTGAGATAAATCCGTCCACAACCACCGCCCGCCGGTGAAAAGCAGCGGCAAGTATCGTGCCGGCGATCCCGCCGATTTCAAATCCGCCGACTTTCGCCAGAACGTCCAGCCCATCTTCGGGCTGTGGGGTATTGGTTTCAATCCCGCGACGAACGATGTCGCGTTTGTTCGCCAGTCCGGCATCATCGACTCCGGTCCCGCGACCGACCATCTCATCCAGGCCGGCCCCGGTGATCACCGCACCGATGGCAGCCGAAGGCGTGGTGTTGCCGATTCCCATGTCGCCGGTACCGAGAATCTCCGCCCCATTTTCCACGCGCCGCGAGGCCTGTTCGAACCCGACCTGCAATGCTTTTTCCGCAGCCTGGCGCGACATCGCGGGTCCTTTCGTGAAACTGGCAGTTCCATTTCCGATTTTTTCAACCACCAGGCGCTCGGCGCCTTTAAGACCGGTGGCATCCAGCTCCGGAATGATCCCCATATCCACCACCCAGACATCGGCGCCCACCTGGCGTGAGATGGCATTGATGCCGGCACCGCCAACCAGAAAAGTCTGCACCATCGCCGGGGTCACCTCCTGGGGATAAGCGCTGACCCCTTCTGCAACAACCCCGTGATCACCGGCCATCACCAGTATGGCTTTTTGATCGATAACGGGCTCAAGCGTCTGCTGGATGCCGCATAGCCGTTCAGATATCTCATGCAGCCGCCCCAGTGCCCGGGTGGGCATCACCAGCTGGGCGGTTCGTTCCTGCGCTTTTAGAATCCATTCCTGTTCAACGGGTTTAATTCCTTCAATAATTTCCTCCAGCTTCACCATTTCATCCATCTCCTTTCTTATTCATTCGTCTTAAGTACAGAAACACAAAATAATTAAAATAGTAAATTTAAAAGCAAAACATCTTTTTAAAAAAGTTTTCAAAGCCTTAGATTTTGTTCGATAGGAAGGCGCGGAGTGTCGCGAAAGCGGAGCGTACACGACAGTACGTGAGCATTTCGCGGTGCTCTGCAACGCACCTAGCGGACAAAATATGAGGTTTTGATAAAAAAAATCCCCAAGTGCGGTAAAACAGCTTAACCACGCTTGAGGATTTACCTTCTCCTCAAACCCAAACCGGATGGCAGGTCTTCTGACTTTCGGATCACCCTACTCCCCGCACCTTCCCGGCTCGCTTGGCAACGAGCCAGTGGCAGCCTGCGGGTTTTGTCCCCGAATACAGCGGCGGGTCCGTACCGGAGTTACACCGGTTTCCCTATTATCTTTAAAGCTATTTATGAATCGCTTTAAAGAACCACCAGATTTTTGATTTATATTTTTATAACCCAATTAAATGAACCCGAAGCCGTTGTCAACTGAATTTTGTTGACTTGAGACCGATTTTCCCTTAAAGGATACTTTCAGGGAATAAGGTGCACACGCTTAATAGGGAATCCCGTTAAAGTCGGGAGCGGTCCCGCCGCTGTAACCCTGCTCTTTTTGTTGTTTGTTGTGTACAAAGAGAGAACCCTTTTAGCCGCGAATGCCACTGTTTCGACCAATCGGGATGGGAAGGTTGCTAAAAGGGCGGGGGAGCCAGAAGACCTGCCTTGTCAATTTGCCATTATTTCGAGACCTTTGAAAAATGCGCATTTTTGCCCGAGATGAAATGGGGCAAAAAAGGGTGTTTGGCAGTGGTTTCACTCTGCGAAAGACAGAGAACGGGCAATACATAAAAAAGGGTCAAGCAAACTGGGTGCAGCCCTTCAAGCAATGAGAAGCTT
>JBFFCW010000231.1:0-6482 GCA_041559695.1 Desulfobacterales bacterium | reverse complement strand
TTATAATTTATCGTACACACCGACGATTGAATCATCATCAACACCGAGTGATGAATTTTATTGCGCGTGAGAGCGGGATTTGACCCGTGGGCTTCCAATGGCCTAAGGAATTGATTACACAGAAGTTTTGAAAGTTGGCAAAACAAAAATAAATTCCTGCGATGGGCGAATTAAATCCGGGCTGCACAAACAGCTTATGTGGTATTCATTTTGCACCTGATTATTTTGCTGGTGTGCCAGGGCATGGCATCATGGCGAAGCAAAACATTTCTTTCTTGATGGCTGCAAACCATAAACAGCCGGGGGGCTTTTCGGTTACAGGGTTCAGGAAACGAATGTCGGAGCTGGTACCTGAATTTTGCACGAGTCGGAGGCTTTTATCTGCGAGGAGGCGCACCTTAATATTAAAGATCAGATGCGTCATCCAACGCAACGGGACACTTAAGGGTCAAGTCGTAGTGTACTGCTTCGAGCCCCTAATAACGTGGGCGCTGTGAACGCGGCCGATAGGGCCTGCAAGATTCAGGTAGTCACAAAGGAGAGTAATCATGAGGCGTTTTTGCCGCGCTGTGGTGGCGGTTCCGGTGGCGATAATAATATATGCAATGACGGCATGGGGGCAACCGTCACCGGAAACCGTCACCATAATCAAAGAATTCGAATTTAGTGATGCTTCCAAGGTAACCGGCAGTGATTGGCAAACACCGGTGGCGACATACAACGATGCCATTTATTATGTCTATGTGAACCGGCAATTAAAGACGCTGATTGTCAAGAAGTCGTCCGATGGTTCGGTTTCTAAAAACGTTATCTTTGAAAAAACCGACAAAAACCCCTGGTATAATGGCGCTTCTGTGGGCATTGACCGCAACGGGTATATTCATGTTGCCGGCAATATGCATCATTCTCCGTTTAATCATCCCAAAACAGGCAATCCCTACTATGAATATGCCTGGCAATATGTCGTTTCCGACAAACCGGAAGATATCTCCTCTTTTACATTTGTCGGGGGCGATCAATCCCGGACCATTCCGGGGACCTGGATTACCTATCCCTCTTTTGCCCGGGACCCCAACGGGGTGCTTTACACTGCCTTTCGCCATCGGGTCAAATTCGGTACCGGCTGGTCTCCGGGCATCATGGCCGCTGCCATTGCGCGTTATGATGCCGACGCCAGAATCTGGGTGATGCTGGGTGGAAATGATTACCCCCATGACCAGAAAACCTTCTTCTGGAATGATTCAGGGGCGGGCGACACGGCCTATCAACCTTATCGGACGCGCATTTTTTTTGACAGCAACAACCGGATGCACGTTACCTGGGTGGTGGATGACGGTAATGGTTCTCCAGGCTATCATACCCATGTGCTTTATGGGTATTCAGATGATGGCGGAGACACGTTTAAACGCGCTGACGGTTCGCTATACGAAACGATGCCGGTTACGCTTGAAAACGGAGACGTGGTTGTCGGCCCTGATTGGACCGGCAGCGACGGCAGCCTGTGGTACACCAGCTATGTGGGGGTAACGGTGGGCGGGCATCCGGCCGTGTCTTTTGCCGATAACCGTAACGATTCCGCCTGGTGGTCCTTATGGCGCCCCGGGGTCGGCTGGTCTACGCCCGCGAAATTGCCCTGTGAATACATTCCGGCCCGGATTCTGACGGATGCAAACGGTATCCTGACTGCGGTGGACGGACACAATAAACTGCACCGCAGCATTAACAACGGTATCAGCTGGTTGCCCTATCATGTGGAGACCCTCGGTGTTCACTCCACCAACTTTGACTATACTTACCTTCTGGAAACCGGAAAGTTGCGGTTTCAAACCTATTCAACCACTACCGGCAAGGTTAAAGTCTGGACCGTTGGATTTACGGGGAATAAAACAGCGGGCGCAGAAGCATCGGAGGCCTCTCAAAAGATAAGTGCCAGTCGGAAAAAAATAGAGTAATGAACAGATGTGCGGTCGGCAAGGTCCCGCAGGCATTTACAACCCGTCCCAAAAATGTGTTTTGGCCCAATACCTTTGTGGGAGCCTCGTTTAAAATCCTCGATATACAACAGCATACCTGCGGTTTTGAACTCGGCCCCGCCGCAATCTTGAGCCAAAATCCTATTTTTGCGATGCGTTCTAGAATCTTTGCAACTTCAGGAATCAACCATTCTCTTCTTGAGATATTCTTCGCCGTAATCAATCCTTAATTCCAGCCACATTACCAAATGGTCTGACATCTGCCGTCGCCGCCAGTGATTGCGGTAGTAGGCGCGGCGCTGTTTTTCGCTGCGAACGTTGCCGTTGGTATCATACACGAAAGGGTTGGCGGGATCATCTTCGGCCCTGCCGTTCATCATGGCCGGAATATAGGCTTCATAGTCTTCATTTTGGTAAATGAGATCAAAATAGTCAAAAACACCGCCGCGGCCGGTGGGGGCTATGTTGTTTTGCCGCACCTTCAATGCGATTTGATCATAAAAGCGCCGCTTTTTGCCGACATTGGAGGGGGGGATGTTTTGCAGTGCTTCCGGTATTTTAAAACCGTTTTGGGTGATGGCATTAAACGCCGCGTTCGCCTGATCGGCATCAAAAATATTAAAATCGCCGAGTAAAATCAAGTTGCGGCTCCAGGCCGTTGGATCTTCGGCGCGCGCCTTGAGGAATTCAGCCAGGGCCTGAATTTCGGCCACGCGATCGGGATGTTCGGCCACCGCCTGGCCCCAGATAATGTGAACGGTGGACAGCATAAAGCGGAACCAACCGGCCTCAAAGCCGACAATCGTAGGCGTGCGTGCCAGCTGATCGGCGGGTGCAATGGTTTTACCCTTAGCGTCTTCGATCGGCGGAATGACAATTTCACCGGCCACCCCGCTGAAGCGAATTTTGCGGCGGTCAAACAAAAATGCCAGTCGTTCCTGATTGCCGGCAGAGCCTTCGGTTACATCACTGACCACAAATTTCCAGGTGCGGCCCAGACGGGCCTGCAGCTTATTCAGCGCTCCCAGATGGGCGCCGACTTCCTGAATGGCGACCAGATCGAAATGCGAAATGATTTCGGCGATATACCAGTAGGATTCTGCCGTGCGGTTATCATTTTTGCCGCCTTCGAATTCTTTCAGATTCCAGGTGGCCAGCAGGAGGGTGTCGCTGGCATTTTTGTTGGGCACGCTGCGTTGAGGTCCGGCCGGATGATTTCGCAACGCGTTGCGGAGCACTTCCAGACGGCCGGCGACCCTGGCGGTGTCTTTTCCCAACCCGTCAAGCTTGTAAAATAACGGCATCGACATTCTCCCTTAACGGTTATGGTGCTGTTTCCGGTTTTATCGAGCAACGCCTGTATTCTGTTTTGCACCAGCGTTGTGAAATTCGCTTTTATTGTTTATTTGTATGAAATTGTCTATACAGAGAAGCGCTCCCACAAATAGTCCATAACAAAATCATGCAACGAGCACAAAGTAATAATTTAATAAAGAAAATCTGTAAAATCACCGCTGAAATCGGCAAATGGACCCTGGCAGGTATAATAATCAGCGGTTGCGCCGCGACAGGATTTGTCGCTCCAAGCGCCGATCCGGTGGTTATCCAAAAGATTACCAACCATGCGTTGAAGTCTGGAAAACCGATTCCGATGGTTGGGGCATGGGGGGACGGCCGATACATCGATTTTTCCCATGAACCCAAGGATGGTGCGCAGCATATGATTCGTTTCGTTGCCAATTACATCGGGGGACCCCATACAGCCAATGTGGCCCGGATATATCTGTCGGTGCAAAAGGAAAAACCCGCGGACCGTATGCGGGGGATCCGGTGCGCTGCCGGAGAAATATGCGCCAGGCGGGACATATTGTTACTAGAAGACCACGGCGCAAACGGACCTCGTGATGCTTCCGGTGAAGTCATTGCCTTTGTCGAGAGGCATGCGGGATATGATATAATTTTGATATATCAGCATGTGCTAGGGAAAAAGAACCGGCAGGCAAAGTACGACAGGGCAATACACACACTGGCCGACAAGATTTCCAACAAGAGCCTTAACTTGCCCTGAATAACAGGCGTATAAGATTATCAGCCTACCCTTTGTTATGGCGGGTTCTCTTTCCAACCCAAATTGTATTAAATCTTAAACTTTGATATAAAAAAATTTGTAGAGAAATTGTTTGAATTACGGAACGTTTTTTGACAACCTCTATCAGCGGTATTCCGGAGCAAAGACGGTCCTTTCTGTCAACAAAGGGTCAAACTACAATAGGAGTATAAGATATGGCCAAGGATAGCCAGATCCGGCAACGTTTAACAAATCTTAAAGAGCGCCTAAAACAGGAAAATCCGGTTCTTTCTCAAGTGGTGGACAGTTTTCAGGAGTTGGATAATATCAGCCGGCGACTTGGATTTTTTAATGGCGGGCAATCTCATGCGACCCTTACCTCCTGGTGGCCGTTGATATCCATACTGGGGATTTATTCATCCGGCAAATCCACCTTTATCAATCATTACCTTCAATTCCGCCTGCAGGCCACCGGCAACCAGGCGGTTGACGACAAGTTTACGGTTATTTCTTATACGGATGATGACCAGGTAAGGGTGCTGCCGGGTCTGGCGTTGGATGCGGATCCGCGTTTTCCTTTTTACAAGATCAGTCAGGCCATCGAAGAGGTGGCCGAAGGAGAAGGGCAGCGGATCGATTCTTACCTCCAGCTCAAAACCTGCCCCAACGAGCGCTTACGCGGCAAGATCATTATCGATTCACCCGGTTTTGATGCCGACGCGCAACGGACGTCCACCTTGCGAATTACCGACCACATTATCGACTTATCCGATTTGGTCCTGGTGTTTTTCGATGCGCGCCACCCTGAATCCGGCTCCATGCATGACACGCTCGAGCATCTGGTTAACCGGACCAAAGACCGGCGGGATTCGAATAAATTTCTATTTATCCTCAACCAGATCGACGCCACGGCCTTTGAGGATAATACCGAGGAAGTTTTTGCATCCTGGCAGCGGGCCCTCGCCCAATACGGCCTGACGGCCGGGTGTTGCTATGCCATCTATGTTCCGGAAGTCGCCGTACCCATTCAGGATGAAAGCGTTCGGGTTCGTTTCGAGAATAAGCGGGATTCAAATATCGAACAGATTTTCAATCGGATCGAACGCGTCGGGGAGGAACGGGCCTATCGCATTGTGGGCATGCTGGAAGAAACCGCCCATATGCTTGAGAACAAAATAATACCGCGAATTCAGCAGTTTATTTCCAGCTGGCGCCGCAACATCATCTGGCTGGACGGAATCATCTTCGGAACAGTGCTGGCGGTTTTTTTGATCGCCACCATCTGGGGTGGATACTGGCAGGGGCTAAAGCTCCAGCTATCCTTTCTAGACCATTTGCCGGGCGGAAATTACAGCCGGCTTGGCCTGTTAGCGCTGCTGGTGCTGATTTTTGGCTATGTTCACTTCTCCATCCGCCGGTTTACCGCAAATTATGTATCGCGCAAGTTTCTGGCGGAAGTTAATGACCCGGATTTGAAGGCCAACTACGCCCGCGCCTTCAAAAAGAATAGCCGCTGGTATCGCAGTTTGTTGAAGCGTAAACCGGCGGGTTGGGGGCGGAGAGCCCAGCGCCGTTTGGCGAAAGTTTTAGAAGATACCAACACCTATATTCAAAAACTCAACGATATGTACACCAACCCTTCCGGTAACGAAGACGGCCAGCCGGAGGCGAAACCGCCGGCTGCGGAACAAACACAAACCGCTGACACCTCCGGCAGCCCTGACGGGGAACCCCTTGAGACGCCTTCCCCCAGGGACGCAACTGAGTCCTAATTGCGCGTCAATAAACAATCACGAATCAAGATTTGACCCCTTTGCTTTAGGCCCTGGTTAACTATCTCATTATCCGCTCGACCCGATCCACCGTCAGCGTAATGGCCCCCCAGTCTTCTTCCACCTTGCCGGTCAGCAGATAGGGCCGCCGGCGGTCGATGATGTGGCAAAACCGGCGGTAGGCTTGCGGGAAAAAGGTGGTTTCCACAATACCGGTTTCATCTTCGAAAGTTAAAAACTCCATGGGATCGCCTGTTTTGGTGGAAACGACTTTGCCGGTGATCAGCCAGCCGGCCAGGCACACTTTCCGGCCGATAACGCGCGGCAGATCAACGGCTTTGATAGTGCGGCGCTTTTGCAGCTTGTCGGCAAACAACTCCATCGGGTGGCGGTCGCACAGAAAACCGAGCACGGCATATTCGCGCCGCAGCCGCTCGGGCTCATCTTCGGCAGGCAGCGGCGGCCGGCATTGGCCGGCCGTCTCGGGGCGGTCAAACAGGGATGGCGTAGCTGCCTCCGGTCGTTTTGATTTCAACCAGCCGGCCAGTTCCCACAGCAGCGCTGCGCGATTGCCGCCGGGATTGAGGGCATCCAGGGCCCCGCAGTTGATCAAAGAGCGGGCGTCGTCTTCAGCGGGACGCACCCGTTCCAGAAAATCCCCCAGGCTGC
>JBFFCW010000230.1:0-6482 GCA_041559695.1 Desulfobacterales bacterium | reverse complement strand
CGAATTGAAGTGACAATGTAGGCATCTCTCATTTTTATTACCCTCCTAACTCGCAAGCTGGGAAATATGATTTCTTGGTTGAGCCCGTGGGCCCGTTGCGCCCGTTTAGCCGGTTAAAAGAAGAAAAATTCGACAGATTTCCTTTTTTAAACGGGCGCAACCGGCTCAACAGGCTCAACAGAACAACGCGCCAACCTAAAACAATGGTCTGTTATTTTTGAGATCGTTTCTAATAACTAATTTCTTAAAGGCTTACCCGTTGATAGCATATGATCAATGCGCGCCAGCGTCTTTTCTTCTTTCAAAAGTTCCATAAAGGCTTCACGCTCGAGCGTCAGAATAACATCTTCGGCCACCTCTGAATTGTCGCGCACATCTCCGCCGCTGATGACATATGCAATTTTTTTGGCCAGAAAGGCATCATACTCGGAGACAAACTTGCCGCTGAGCATATTGGATATTTCCGCGTTCACCATACCCTGGGCGGCCTGACCCAGTACTTTTACTTTTCTTCTGGGCGGCGGCGCATAGCCTTCGTCCACCATTTTTAAAACGTCCTTTTTGGCCTCACCGATCAGATAGTCTCGGTTAAACACGATGCGGTCGCGGGGCCCCAGAAAACCATTGGCCCGCGCATCGGCGGCCGATGTGGAAACTTTGGCCATGGCAACAGCCATAAACACCGGCAGGAAAAATTTGGCCAGATCAAAACCGGTCACCACCTCCGGGACCGAACTCAAAAATTTTTTCATCAGGTTCAAGCAGGCACCGCCGGCGGGGATCAGCCCCACCCCGATTTCCACCTGCCCCATATACAACTCGGCGTGGGCGACAATCTTATCGGCCGCCAGGCAAACCTCGCACCCACCGCCCAGGGTCAATCCATACGGGGCCGCCACCACCGGAAATGCGGCATACCGCAGATCCTGAAGCCCGTATTGCAGGTTTTTGACCATCAGTTCGATGCGCTCATATTCGCCGGCCTTTGCGCCGGCGGCCACATCAGCCAGATTCGCACCGGCTGAAAAGGCACCCGGCATCCCCCCCGCCTGATTTCCGATCACCAGACCGACACCTTCTTTATCAACAAATTCTCTGGTCCTGCGTATCGCTTCCACGATTTGCTGATTCAGCGAATTCATCTTGGTATGAAACTCCAGGCAGAAAACGCCATCATCCAGGTCGATCAGGCTGGCCGATTCAGACGCCTCGACGACCTTTCCCTTGGCTTTCACGGCTGCCAGAGAAATAATGTTTTCACTGACCACCCGCTCTTTATAGGTTTCAGACTCAAAATCATAATAAAACAGCGTGCCGTTTTCCGTTTTGTAAAATGAAGTGATGCCGGATTTAAGCATTTTTTGGACTTTTTCCGGCACATCAAGTCCCTCTTTTTCCATGCGTTCGGCAGCGGCCGCCAGACCGATGGCATCCCAGGTTTCAAACGGTCCCAACTCCAGATTAAAGCCCCACCGCATCGCATTGTCGATATCCACAATCGTATCGGAAATTTCCGGAACCCGGTTGGCGGCATAAATCAGATTGTTGGCCACGGCTTTCCAGGCAAATTTGGCGCCTTTGTCTTCACCATACACAATGGCCTTCATTTTTTCCGGCAGTGTCCTGGCTTTTTGCGCTGCCGCCAGACAGGGTAATTCCGGCTTTTGGGCCTCTTCATATTCCAGGGTTGCCGGATCGATGACTTTGCGGATTTTCTGCCATTCCGGTGTCAGTTCGGTTTTATAAAATCCGCTCTGGCTTTTTTTGCCCAGCAGATTCTTTTTAATCATGGTATTGACGAACTCCGGCATAACAAAGCTTTCGCGGTCCTCATCATGCGCGATCATCTCGTAAGTATTATTGGCCACATGCACCAGGGTGTCCAACCCCACAATGTCAGCTGTTTTAAACATGCCGGTTCGGGGTCTGCCCATAACCGGTCCGAACAGGGCATCCGCTTCCGGAATGCTGATCCCTTCCTCGAGCATCAGCTGCATCACCTTGACCATGCCCTGCACACCGATTCGATTGCCGACAAAATTCGGGGTGTCTTTGGCCCAAACAATTCCTTTGCCCAAAATCCGTTCGCCGAAGTCGGCCATAAACTCAAGAATCTCGCTGAGGGTTTCTTCTCCGGGAATAATTTCAAGCAGCTTCATGTATCTGACCGGATTAAAAAAGTGGGTTCCCAGAAAGTGCTGCTTAAATTCTTTGCCGCGCCCTTTGGACATGGTCTTTAAAGGGATACCGGAGGTGTTCGTAGAAACGATGGTGCCTTTTTTGCGAACCGGCTCAATTCGTTTTAAAAGGTCCTGTTTAATCTTTAAGTTTTCAACGACGACCTCGACAATCCAGTCGCAATCGGCAATCTTTTCAAAATCATCTTCCAGATTGCCGATGGTAATCCGTTCCGCATCTCGCGGGGACATAAACAGCGCCGGTTGGATCGCCAATGCAGCATCCAGGCCGGCCTTCACAATCCGGTTGCGTATCAGCGGATCCTTTTTTTCTTCCGCCGTTAAATTCGGTGGCACGATATCCAGTAAAAGTGTTTTTATACCGGCCCCGGCCAGCAGAGCGGCGATTCCGCCTCCCATAATTCCGGAACCGATAACAGCGGCAGATTGGATCTTTCTTGACATAATGGCCTCCTCGTCAATAGTGAACAGCTAAAATGAATGAACATTCATTCACTTATCAAAGACATTGATTGCCTGTCAAGTAAAAAACTGCAGCGCTGCATATCAGAGATCGATATTTATTATATATAATTTCAAATAATTATATAGATAATTATCATAAAAGCGAATAATACGAATCTTTGGATGGGAATATTGCGAAAATGCCGAAAATGAATAATCATTCAATCGGACGAATGGATCTAATTTTCAACGGTTGTCCGGTTGGTGCGGGAAACAGAAAATCTACGGCCCTGCCGGTTGCAGGGCCGTAGATTTTTTTACCGATCATCATTGTGTTATGGGTATCAGTCGTCAGGAAATTGCTTGGGGCCGAACAACTGGATCTTTTTGGGTTTGGCAGCAGAAGGCGTCGCCGCGTTGGCCGCGGTTGCCGTCGGTTTTTTGGCCGGTTTGACAGCCGATATCTGATCCGACTTGGCGCCCATCGACTTGCGGGTTTTTAGCAAGCTCGAAGGAATATATATTTCGTCGCCCACCAGTAAAAACTCCGGATCAATGTCCGGATTGGCTTTGGCAAGGGCCTCACGGTTTTCCGCATTCCCGGTGTACCACCTGGCGATGGCGCCAAATTTTTCGCCCGACCGGGTCACGGTGTGCGCAAAATATCCCGGAAGCGTTTTGGAGATCACTTTGCGGGGCAACGATTTTTTGGTTTTCATCATTTCCGGCGGAATGTAGATAATATTTCCAACCACGATGCGATTCGGGTTGAGGCCCGGATTTGCCCGGGCAATCGCTTTCCAGTTCCCGTAGTGTCCCGTATACCATTTCGCAATCAAAGACAGCGTTTCGCCGGACCATTTTACCCGGTGCTCAAAATAGTAAATCCGGTGCTTGGCCGCAAAAGTTTTGGTTGGCAGCTTTTTATTTTTGATTCGCGCGGCCGGAATCAAAATCAGGGTGCCGGCCGCGATGCGCTTGGGCCGAACTTTTGGGTTGGCAGCCGCCAGGGCCTTCCAGTTTTCAGCATCTCCTGTAAACCATTCCGCAATTCCGGAGAGTGTCTCATCGGACCACTGGGTTTCATAAACGAAATAATTGGTTTTTTTATGATGCGGTTTAATGGTTGCTTGCTCATCTTCAGAAGATGAAAATTTGGAGCCCACCGCCTGCCATTTTTCCTTAAACCAGCTTTTAGAGGCCTCATATTTTTGATTGAAGCCCGTTTCTTTGGTGCTGGCACAGCCAAACAGCAGCAGTATGATCACTCCTCCAATGATGTAATTTCGAAACCAGTTTCGGACTAAAAACGTCATTGAATTTACTCCTTTTGATCCTTTATTTGATTTAAATAGGCTAAGGCTGAGGCGTTGTCAGGATTTATTTTAATGGCCTGTTTGAGGCTCTTTAAGCTTTGGCGGCGTTCGCCCAGTTGCTCCTGAACCATGGCAAGGTTAAAAAGGGCTTCATCTAAAAAAGCAGGCTCCAGTTGGACCACCCGTGCGTACATCTCCCTGGCCCTGGCATAATCTTCAGTGACCGCATAAATATATCCGAGGTTGAAAAAGGCATTCGGCTGCTGAGGTTCGAGTTCAGCGACCTTTTGGTAGGTATCGATGGCCTGCGCATAATTGTTGTCTCGCAGGTAAATGAAGCCGAGTTTGGACAATACAGCTACGCTGGCGGGTTTTATATCCAGTGCCTTGAGCAACAACCCTCTAGCGGATTCCTTATCCGTTGAGATCAGTTCTTCGGCCCGACCCTGCAATGCTTCGACATAGGCATCTGAAAATCCCTTGATGGCGGATCTGTCGTCGGCCAAAACCGTTTCAAATAGCGCCACGGCTGAAGAAAATTGTTTGGCCTGAAGCGCGTCGCGGGCGGCTTTAATTTGACCAGCGGTCGTATCGACAGCCGGTGGCGACAATTCAATCGAATAGGCCGCAAAGGAACGGTCCGATGGCGTAAACGGCAGTTCAGTCAGGCTGAGATTAAACACAAAACCAATGATGACCATACCGGCCACCGGCGCAAAACGCCAGATGTTGCGCCGCAGCGGCTCCCATTTTTTGGGGTCGGCAAGAAAAACGGTGCTCCCGTCAGTTCCGTCAGCGCCAGGTGGCCGGCTGCCCGAATCGGATTTATCCTGACCGTAAGCCCGCGTTTTTTCCCATAAGGCGGTTTCTTCAAGAGCCAATTCTTCTTTAAAAAATTCTTTAACAAAATTCGCAAAACTTCTGCCGTTCGGCCGGACAGACATCTCAAAAATGCATTCTTCCAGATCGGCCAGCATTTCACCGCAGGTCTGATAGCGCAGATCAGGGTCCTTTGCCAGGGCCCGTTCAACAATCTCGTGAAGTTTTGCGGGCAGATCCGGCATAAGTTTATCGAGCGGTTCGTAGCGGGCTTCACGCACCTGGGAATAAATTTCCATGGTTTCGCCTTCGAACATCCGTCGTCCGGCCAGAAGTTCATAAAAAATAATCCCGGTGGAAAAGATGTCGGACCGGTGGTCAATGGTTTTTCCGGTGGCCTGCTCCGGTGACATATAGGCCAGTTTGCCTTTGATCAAACCCTCGTGAGTGGTGCTATTGTGACTGGCGGCCTTGGCGATACCGAAATCAATAATTTTCACCTGACCTTCATAGGTCAAAAAAATATTTTGAGGGTTGATATCACGATGGATGATATTTAGCGGCCTGCCCTGCAGATCTTTTAAATTGTGAGAATAATCGAGCCCGGCACAGATACGCGAAATGATATAAAGGGTATTTTCCAGACCCAGGGGGACGGCGGTTTTTCTGGCCTTACGGGTCAGCGTGCGCAGGTCCTTGCCAAAAAGGTATTCCATGGCGATAAAGTATTCGTCATCGATGCTGCCGAAATCGTAGATCTGGACAATGTTTTCATGCTGAAGCAGTGCCGCAAGCTTGGCCTCATCAATAAAAGCCTTAACCAGGTTGCCCTGATCAGTGAGGTGCGGCAATATTTTTTTTATGGCAACCAGTTTTTCAAAACCATGGGCCCGGGTGACCTTGGAACGATACAGCTCGGCCATACCGCCCAGCGCAATTTTTTGCAGCAGCTGATATTTACCGAATTTTTTAGGCTCGAGGTCTTTCATTTTCTGGTTGATATATCGGCAATATGGAGAGGATACTTGAGAACGGATTTTCGAATAATGACGCGGATTTCAATAACCCTGGCAGGCTCGGACACTGAATGTTGAAATAGAGCTATATTATCCACAGATTACGCAGATTGCACAGATTAAAAAAGAGATATTTATGGTGTTGATCAACAATCTGTGTGAATCTGTGTAATCTGCGGATGTATTGTTATTTTGCATCTCGGCACTAATTCGTGGCTGGAAGCCACTCCCACATCGCATTTTCAGCAGTGGGAGCGGCATCTTGCCGCGATATGCTCTAATATTTTCACCAGATTAGAACGCCGCCTCCGGAAAGCATACAATTGTTTTTAGGCCATTTTTAGATTTTGTAAAGCAGGTCGATGTATCTCTCTAACAGATTGCTCACAACGCTGCGGGCCGGCAGGTTGGCAGCCATGCCGTAAATGGGTGCCATGCGGCTGTCTGCATCCGGATGGTTGCGGACAGCGTCGACCGCGGCTTTTAAATCGTCGATAAATCGTTCAGCCACACCGGGTTGGGTATGTCTCAGCGTGACGCAGAGATGCAAACAGGCGGGATGGTGGAGGCCGTTAAGGCTCCAGCGTCTGGATGTCAGATAATCCATCACCCGGTAGATATCCAGTGTTTTGGAACCAAAAGCGATGACCCATAGCGGATCACCCAATATGTAAAGATCGGAAATTTCT
>JBFFCW010000229.1:0-6511 GCA_041559695.1 Desulfobacterales bacterium | reverse complement strand
TTATTTAAAGGAAGATAAAATCCTTTTTTCAAGCGATGGTTTCGGGCAGCATTTTGCCGGCCCCGAGCGTTTTGACGATCAGATCGGCGAAGCGATCATGGTCCACGCCAAAAAATATTTTGCCAACATTTTGCTCCTGTATGTTCCGCTGATCAAAAAATACCTCAAAAATGTCATTGACACGGGCATGGAATTTAACATGATCTGCCCTGATCATGGCGTCATCTGGCGCAAAGATCCAGCAAAGATCATTAATGCCTATGTAAAATGGTGCGAACAAATACCAGAAAAGAAAGCCGTGGTCATTTACGATACCATGTGGCAGAGCACCGAGAAGATGGCAGAAGCCATCGCCGCCGGCATCAACCAAGAAGGAGTGCCGGCCAAACCCATGCACCTGCGAAAATGGCACCGCAGTGAAGTGATGACCGAAGTTTTTGATGCCAGGGCAGTCGTGGTGGGCGGGCCGACGCTCAACAACGGGCTGTTTCCATCTCTGGCGGATTTTCTGTCTTATATGAAAGGGCTCAAACCGCTGAACAAAATCGGCGGCGCTTTTGGGTCCTATGGATGGAGTGGTGAGGCCGTTAATATAATTACCAAAGAACTCGAATCGATGAAATTTAATATCATTGATCCGGGATTAAAAATACAGTATGTCCCCGATAAACAGGGCCTCGAAAATTGCTATGCGTATGGCCGTAAAATCGGAAAAGCGGTTAACGAGTAAAATGAAAGTTCCGGTTGTTGAACTCAGTGAATGTATCGTGTGCGGCGTGTGCGTGGAAACATGTCCACAGGCATTTCGATTAAATGATGCCGGTTATATCGAAGTCATTGAACTTGCGGCCTATCCTGAATCTGACGTAAATGACGCCATAAAATACTGCCCCGTCGATTGTATCTATTGGGAAACCTAATAAATTTAACATTCACCACAAAGAACACGAAGATGCACGAAGATCAAAGAAAAAATATTTGAATTCTTTGCTCAGCGGCCTTCGTGAGCTTCGTGGTAAGATTCATATGGATCAAGCATCCTGGAATGTTTTTATCTCATGAGCCGTCATCAATCCAGCAGCCGGCAGCTAAAAAAAGAGATCCACAAGCTTCTTCTGCAAAAAGACCTCGAAAGCGGGTTGGCCCGAATCGGCCGCATGCCGGCCAGAAAGGCCATTAGCCCGCTTTTTTCATTCCTGTGCAATCCCGATGAATTACTGAAATGGCGGGCGGTAACCGCCATGGGGAAAGTTGTCGACCGGCTGGCCGATGCGGATATGGAATCAGCCCGGGTCATCATGCGCCGGCACATGTGGCAGCTCAACGATGAATCCGGCGGTATCGGCTGGGGATGTCCGGAGGCCATGGGCGAGATCATGGCCCGCAATGAAAATCTGGCCGAAGAGTTCTGGTGTATCCTGATTTCATATATACGGCCCGACGGAAACTTCCTCGAACATGAAGTCCTGCAACGGGGCGTCCTATGGGGTGTCGGACGGCTTGCGCATGCTCGGCCGCAGCTTCTAGAAACTTCGGTCGATTACCTGCACCCTTACATGCAGACCGGCGATCCGTACCTGCGAGGACTGGCAGCCTGGGCAGCAGGCGCGCTGCGAAACAATAATACAGCAGCCATACTCAACCAACTAAAAGATGACAGCGCGAAATTAAGCGTCTATCTCGAAGGGCATATCATCAGGCGTTCGGTGGGTGAAATAGCGAAAAAAGCGCTGCAGATGGTAAAAACCGAATAGCCGCGACCCGTACAAAATGGTAAAGGCCTGTTGGGTTTACCCGTTTTTAAACATAGCGTATTAAGCCTTTGATTTTCTTCGGTGCCATGCGCTTTGCACGATCACACCCCGCCTCGCAAATCCTGGCGTTCAGCTTGCAAACGATAAAATGGATTATTATAGTGGTTCTTCATCACAAAAGCCGGGGGAATCGGAAGTTCACCAGAAGTGGTTTCAAAACCTCAGATCAGTTCAAGGGCCCCGCAGAGGCGGGAAGATGGCGTTTTGATACCACTTCTAAACCGCTTTTGAGGAAACATTTATGAAATGGATGCCGGAAGCTGAACAAGCGATTAAAAAAGTTCCTTTTTTCGTCCGCAAAAGGGTAAAGGCACGCGTCGAAAAAGAGGCCAAAGAAGCCGGAAAACCGTTGGTGTCGCCCGCCGATGTCAAGGCAACCCAGGCCCGTTATCTGACCAGCATGAGTTCAGAGATCAAAGGGTACCAGATCGAGACCTGTTTCGGCCCCAGCGGATGCCCGAACCGCGCCATCATCAGCGATTCGTTGATCGCGCAGATCGAGGCTGATGTTGCAAAAGAAGACTTGCTCGGTTTTCTGAAACAAAACGTCAAAGGCGATTTAAAGTTTCACCATGAATTCCGCATCACGCTGGCGGACTGCCCGAATGCATGCTCCCAGCCGCAAATAAAAGACATCGGGATTATCGGCGCCTGTGCCCCGGCGGTAACCGATGAGCCCTGCTCGATGTGTGAAGCCTGTGTTGAGGCCTGCAAGGAAGATGCGATCTTTCTTGATCCTGAAAAGGATGGCCCGGTCGTTGATCGTGACCTTTGCCTGAAATGCGGCAAGTGCATGCCGGTATGCCCCACCGGAAGCCTGATCGAAGGCCAAAAGGGATACCGGGTCCAGCTGGGGGGCAAACTCGGCCGGCACCCCCGGCTTGCCAGGGAACTTCCCGGTGTTTATAATAGGGAGCAGGTGCGGCGGATTGTTAAAGATTGCATCGTCTTTTACAAGGAGCACAGCAAACACGGTAAACGCTTTGCTCAAATTCTGCTGCCGGATGATTTCGATACCATCGCCAGGCGGTATCCTGGCACCTAAAAGGAGGGATTACGATATGGAGAAAAAAATATTTTCAATTCCCAGTATTTCATGCGGGCACTGTGTCAATGCGATCAAAACCGAATTAAACGAGCTCGATGGGGTTTCAGGGGTGGAGGGCGACATCGAAGGTAAAAGCGTTGAGGTGGAATGGGACGCTCCGGCCACCGAAGACAGCATCAAGAGTAAATTAAGCGAAATTAATTACCCGGCCGTTTAGTGGCATTCAGTTGACTTGAGAATAGGAACCAAAAAAATGGATCTAAAACCCTTTTTGAGATCGATCCAGGCGTCCATCGACGCCGGCAATGCCATTAACGACGTATACCATTCAGAAGATTTTGGGGTGGCGTACAAGTCCGACAAATCGCCGTTGACCCTTGCCGATCAAAAATCCCATGAAACCATAATGAAGGTGTTAACGGAATTTGATATTCCGATCCTCAGCGAAGAAGGCAAAGCCACACCTTATGCCCAGCGCAAAGATTGGGAGCGCTTTTGGGTGGTGGATCCATTGGACGGCACCAAAGAATTCATCAAGCGCAACGGCGAGTTTACGGTTAATATCGCTTTAGTTGAAAATAGCCGCCCGGTGCTGGGCACTATTTTTGTGCCGGATCGAAACACCCTCTATTTTGCGGCGCAGGATTTTGGGGCCTATAAACTGCAAGATGGCCCTTTCAATGAAATGCTGGGTGCGCAGGCAGATTCAAAGGAAGACATCCGTGATTTGCTGGATCAAATAATCGGACAATCTACAAAACTGCCCGTTATTGATCCCCAGCGCACAGCGCTGACGATTGTCGGCAGCCGCTCGCATAAAACCGCCGACCTCGAAGCCTATGTTGAAGAAAAACGCAAAACCTTCGGCAATGTCGAGTTCATATCGGCGGGCAGTTCCCTGAAGATCTGTCTGGTTGCAGAAGGCCGGGCGGATGTATATCCCCGCTTGGGCCCTACCATGGAGTGGGACACGGCTGCCGGTCAGGCCATTGCGGAATATGCCGGCGCCAGCGTCTTTCAGTACGATACCTCAAAACCGCTGATTTATAATAAGGAGGATCTGCACAATCCCTGGTTTATCGTTCAAAGGGATGCCTGATCCATACAGACCGGTTGGCGTGTGGCAGGAATCCCTGTTTCGGAGAATAAGCCAAATCGGTAAATAAACCACGAAAGCATGAAGTACACAAAGAAAAGCTTTTAATGGATGGGGTTAAGGCCCTTAGTGAACTTTGTGCCTTTGTGGTAAAAAAAGGGTCCCCGGACAACACCAAAAATATGGATACGTTGCGATAAATGACGAACGACAAAATCACCCTGCCGGTGGCGGGCATGACCTGCGCTAATTGCGCCATGAACATCGAGCGCGCGGTCAAAAAACTCAACGGCGTAGCCGAAGCACAGGTTAATTTTGCCGCCGAGCAGGCCGCCATCTCTTTTGACCCAGCCCAGCTGGGCATTAAAGATGTGGTCGCAAAAATCAATGGTTCCGGATATTCGGTGCCGACCAACAGGGTGGAATTCCCGGTTACCGGTATGACCTGTGCGAACTGTGCCGCCAACATCGAAAGAGCATTAAACAAGAAGGTTTCCGGCATTGTCAACGCCACCGTTAATTTTGCCAGTGAACGCGCTGCCGTAGAATACATTCCGGGGCTTGCCACCCGGCAGGAAATGATTGCAGCCATTGAAGCCGCCGGTTACGGGGTCATTTCGCCTGAAGAATTCTCAGAGGAAGAAGATGCCGAGCAAATCGCCCGTCAGGCAGAGATTCGGGATCAAACCCGCAAATTTATCGTCGGCGTCGTCTTTGCGCTGCCGCTCTTTGCGATGAGCATGGCCAGAGATTTCAGTCTCATCGGCCCGTGGAGTCACGCGGCCTGGGTCAACTGGCTTTTCTGGGCGCTGGCCACCCCGGTCCAGTTTTATACGGGCTGGGATTACTATGTAAACGGATTTAAAAGCCTCAAAAACAAAAGCGCCAACATGGATGTTCTGGTGGCCATGGGTTCATCGGTGGCCTATTTTTATTCACTGGCCCTGCTCTTTTTACCGGTACTGGGCCAGCATGTCTATTTTGAAACCGCGGCGGTCATCATTACGCTGATCAAACTGGGCAAGATGCTGGAATCCCGAACCAAGGGGCGCACCGGCGGAGCCATTCGCAAACTGATCGGGCTGCGACCCAAAACCGCCACGATTATTGACAACGATGCTGAAATAGAGATCCCCATCACCCGGGTCCAACTGGAAGATACGGTGCTGGTCCGCCCGGGTGAACGCATTCCGGTGGACGGCATCGTCATCGCGGGCGCATCATCGGTGGATGAATCCATGCTGAGCGGCGAACCGCTGCCGGTGGACAAGCAGGCCGGCGATAAAGTGGTGGGCGGGACCATCAACGGGGAAGGTCTTCTAAAGTTCAAAGCGGCGGCGGTGGGCAAAGATACCGTACTGGCCCAGATCATCCGTCTGGTCCAGGAGGCCCAGGGAAGCAAAGCACCCATTCAGGCACTGGCCGATAAAGTCGCAGCTGTATTTGTACCGACCATCATCGCATTGGCCTTTGCGGTGTTTTTTATCTGGTGGGGTCTCGGCGGAGAATTTGTTCCCGCCATGATTCGACTGGTGGCGGTGCTGGTCATCGCCTGCCCGTGTGCGCTGGGCCTGGCAACACCGACCGCGATCATGGCCGGCACCGGCAAAGGCGCCGAGCGGGGTATTTTGTTTAAAAACAGCGAAGCCCTTGAGATGGCGACAAAGCTCGATACCATTGTATTCGATAAAACCGGAACGATTACCATCGGCAAACCCGCCGTGATGGATATCATTCCGATCGAGCCGGAATGCGAGACAGCGCAAGATCTTTTAAAACTGGGGGCCTCGGTTGAAAAAGGCTCGGAGCATCCTCTGGGCAAAGCCATCGTTAAACATGCCGAATCCAAAGCGCTCGAACTCTCGGCACCCCATGAATTCAAAGCCTCCGGCGGACTGGGAGTTCAGGCACGGATTAACGGCAGTATGGTAATGGTGGGCAAGCCGGATTGGTTCAAGGAATTAAAGATCCCCATCGATTCGGCCGCTGAAGAAATCCGGCGGCTGCAATCAAAGGGCAAAACCGTGATGCTGGTCGCCCGCGAAAACCGGCTTTGCGGCTTGATTGCGGTATCCGATGAGATCAAACCCGATTCTGCGGAAGCGATACGAGATCTGCAGGATCAGCGCCTTAAAGTCGTCATGCTCACCGGGGACAATCTGGAAACCGCTCGGAACATTGGCAACCAGGTTCATATCGATGATATATTTTCGGAAGTCAAACCGGATGAAAAATCGTCCAAGGTTAAGGAGTTGCAGGAAAAAGACCAGCGAGTCGGCATGGTGGGCGACGGTATCAACGATGCCCCGGCCCTGGCCCAGGCTGATGTCGGTCTGGCCATCGGTACCGGCACCGATGTGGCCATTGAAACGGCCGATGTCATTCTTTCCAGCGGCAGCCTCAGCGGTGTGTCCCGGGCGATCCGATTGAGCCGGGCCACCATGAATACCATCAAGCAAAATCTTTTCTGGGCTTTCGGTTACAATGTGATTTTAATCCCGGTGGCCGCCGGAATCCTGTATCCCTTTGAAACTCTGCCAACCATGCTGCGCC
>JBFFCW010000228.1:0-6554 GCA_041559695.1 Desulfobacterales bacterium | reverse complement strand
CCAAAAAAATAGCAAAAAAGAAAGGGCTGGGCGCAATTATTTGCCTGGGTGCGGTTATCCGCGGCGCAACCCCCCATTTTGATTATGTCAGTGCCGAGGTATCCAAGGGTATTGCCCAGGTCAGCCTGGAATCTGAAGTACCGATTATTTTTGGCGTCGTCACCACCGATACCATCGAGCAGGCCATCGAGCGCGCCGGTGCCAAAGCCGGCAACAAAGGCTGGAGCGCAGCTATGGCTGCTGTTGAAATGGCGAATCTGCTTGAAGTAGTGGGTTAGTTTTAGCCATGGGGATCCGTCGCAGAGCGCGAGAGTTGGCGATGCAGGCGCTCTTTTATGTGGATGCCAATCAGAACGCTTCGCCGCAGATGCTGGAACGTTTCTGTGAGAATTTTACCCCGCCCCAAAAGGCACGGCCGTTTTTCATGAAACTGGTGAACGGGGTTTTAAAGGCCAAGCCTCAAATCGATACCCTTATAGAGCGCTTTTCTAAAAACTGGAGCGTGCAGCGCATGTCCTGTGTGGACCGCAATGTCATGCGAATCGCTGTATTTGAAATGCTGTTTTGCTCAGACATTCCGCCAAAGGTTTCCATCAACGAAGCCATTGATATTGGTAAAAAATTTGGCACCGAAGATTCCGGCGCGTTCATTAACGGAATTGTCGACAGCATCCGCATCGCTATTGAAAAAGGAGAAGTACCGATCGATCCGGCGGGCAATGATTCTGAAAAAAAAGATTAAATTTTTAACCTTATAAACAAATGCTAAAAGCAGATTAGATTGTCAGGCTGCAAAATCAATCCGCAATCCGCAATCTAAAATTGAAGGACACTGGAGGCTGATTCGATGATTATCAAGACCTTACCTGTTGGGCCGATTATGGCAAATTGTTTTATTGTGGGCTGCAAAGAAACTTTGGAAGCAGCCGTTATCGATCCGGGCGATGAGGCTGAAAAGATTCTTGCGTCGCTGGCTGAGTCGGATTTAAAAGTTAAATATATCATCAACACCCATGGTCATTTTGATCATGTCAGTGGCAATAAGGGCATCAATGTGGCGACAAAAGCGCCGATTTTAATCCATGCGCTGGATGCGCCGATGCTGCAACAGATATCTGCCAGTGCTGCGAACTGGGGCCTTTCAGCAGAAAACTCACCTTCCCCTGACCGCACCTTAGATGATGGCGATACCATCAGCTTCGGTAAAATTACGTTCAACGTAATCCACACCCCCGGGCACACTCCCGGTGGGATTTCTCTGTTTGCCGATGGGCATGTTTTTGTAGGGGATACATTGTTTGCCGGCTCCATCGGGCGTACCGATTTTCCGGGGGGGGATTTCGCAACCCTGAAATCCAGTATTCAGGATAAATTGTTTACGTTGGGAGATGGTGTCCGGGTTTATACCGGACACGGGCCGGAAACCACCATCGGACATGAAAAGCAAAGCAATCCTTTTGTGGGCGCCAATGCGATGTATTAGAGACATCGCTTCGCGCTTGGCCGGTTAGCCCGTTTGCCGGTTTAGCCGGTTTTTCATCAATAGTTTTAGCTGGGTTAAACGGGGAACGGGCACAACGGGCCAACGGGCAAACCCTGGATCACGCTTGCGCTGTTTTGTATTCGAAACCCTGTCGCTTGAGCACATTATAATAAATCAAAATCTGCTTGATATAACGGATCGGTTCGGTGCCCCGGCAAAAGCCGTATTTGGCGTTTTTATAGTATTTTTTGTATCGCAACAACGGCAGGGTTTTAGAAAGGGACTCCCATTTGTTTGGGTCGAGTCCCTTTTTTTTGGCGAGTTGGCGGGCATCATGGATGTGCCCCTGTCCGATATTATACGCTGCCAGAGAGATCAGTAACCGGTCCTGGCCATCGACCGATTCAAAATGCTCAAATAAATTTTTAAGGTGTTGCACGCCGGCATTAATGTTTTGTACCGGATCGAATAGATCGCGAACCCCCAGACTTCTGCCGGTGGTGGGCAGAATTTGCATCAGTCCCCTGGCACCGGCCTGGCTTTTCGCCCAGGGATTCAGGTGCGACTCCTGATAGATCTGGGCGGCAATCAGGCGCCAGTCAAATCCATGTTTTTTGGCGGCGGCCTTGATAAAAGGGCTGTAGCGGGAAAGCCTGGCTTTAACGCGTCGGTGAAAAACCTTTAAATCCACATAATCGAAATCCTTGGTGTCGCCATAGTATTTATCGTAGATCGAATCGAATTTGCCGCTCTTTTTGACCACTTTTAAAAACGCATTGATGTGTTCGAGCAGTTCGATAGATTTGGGATACACCGCCCAGCCGAGCTGCAGGTGGTTGTTAATCGATCCCGTGGGGACGGCCCCCGGAAAGTTGCGACGATTGATTAAAATGATGTTGCTGTTGGCAATCGTAAAATCAATTTCTTCATCGGCCACTTTCTGAATAAGTTCTTCAGTTGGCAGATCGTCATGCAACCGGATCGCCAGATCGATTCCCTGATCTCTTAATTCCATCAGCCGCTGCTGATAGGCAGTTCCTTTTCTGACATCAACGGTTTTGCCGGAAAGATCCGCTGCTTTTTTTATACTCGAATTTTTGCGATGCGTAATAATTTGCTGCGCCACTTCCATGTATCCGTCTGAAAACGCAACCTCATTTTGCCATTTCGGTATAATCGGTGTGCTGGCGGCGATAAATGCCGCCGATCCCTTGTTTAAGGCGGCAACCATGTCTGCCCAGCTGTCAACAACCTTTACCTGCAGGCGCACACCCAGATATTCGGCAAAGGCCTGGGCCATTTCGTACTCAAAACCCATGGGCTGATCCCGGTAAAGATAGTAACAATGAGCGTTATTGCGAGTGACAACCGTTATTTCTCGGGTCTTTTGGATTCTTTGCAGGGTCACAAATTTGTAGGCAGTTATAACCGGACTGAACAGATAGTAGCCCAAAACGATCCAAACGATGAGAATCGTTATCTGAAAACCGGTTTTTTCCCCTAAGATATTATTAACTGCCGATTTGGTCACAACGCTGCGTCCTATTGTCATAATCGTTGGCGGAATGTAATCCCTAAAATTAAAAAAAATAGAAATTCAGATACTTATCCCCGGTGCTGTGTGTATACCCAGTTCCGCAAGAATCTCAACGCTCTGTAATTTCATCATCTTGTATAAATTCCGGGATTTTTGTCAAGCGTCTTCCCGACATAAATATTATCGACTCAATTGCGAGCAATCTTAAGTGCCAATGGGTTAAAATGCCCCCAGCTGGCAGGGTTTTACTTTGATTTTGAGCTGCTCACAAACGGAGCTGACCTTCATTTTAGAAACATCGAAGCGGCGGGCAATTTCCCAGGCGTTTTCGCAGGAAAGATCACCGTCGACCCGTGCATCCTGAATGGCGCTCGTCAGATCCGGATTTTCGGCTGCTGCGGGTCTGACAATCTTTTTCTCAGGCGTATAACCAAATAATCCCAGCTGGCATTTGACCAGCTCCATTTCCAACAAATCAGCCGTTTTCCCCACTTCAGCCGGTAAAACATTCAGCTCAGCGGCAATTTTAAAAGCCACCGCGCAGGGGAGCTTATTATTTTTGGTCCGGCGCACAATCCGGCCTTTGATTTCTTCATTTAATTGGGCGTTGGATCCATGTTTTTCGGCAAATTTTTTGCCTTTTTGTCGCTTCATTTTACAACTCCTGATGATCAAGGGATAATGGTTTATGGGTAAACGGATACCGATTTTCAGCACCCGCTGCCGGTGATTCTGAGCGGGGGGATCCGGTTTAACAAGAACTCGGAAATTGACCGGCCCTTCCGGCAACTCATACGGCGCTATTTTGCTTGAATAATCTCCGTTCCTCTGTTAGTGTAAGATGTCTAAACCACTCGGGATTTGATTGTAGATGTCGTGCTATTGGACGGTGATCGCAAGCCGTTTTCTGTTTTGGGCGCAGATTCCCGATTTTGATGATTACCTTACAGTTAATCAACAGGGGGCCACTTTACAGATCATTTGATCCGCATTAGCTTTGCAATAAAAGACACACAAAAACCCGGATACAGCGGCAGCTGAAATCTTGAAGCACTATACCATAGTTTGATTTATGGAAAAATAAACATTTTTATGAAAATTTCAAAGATCAAGCGTAAAAAAACGCGCCAAATAGCAGTCGGCAAGGTAAAAATTGGTGGACCGGCACCGATTACGGTGCAATCCATGACCAATACGCCAACTGAGGATGTCCCCGCCACAGTTGCCCAGATTGTGCGCCTGCAGGAAGCCGGCTGTGAAATTGTACGCGTCGCTGTGCCGGACCCGCAAGCCGCTGCAGCGATATCGGCGATCAAAAGACAGATCGATATCCCGCTGATTGCCGACATTCATTTCAACTACCGGCTGGCCATTGCAGCTGCAAAGGCCGGCGCCGATGGGCTTCGATTAAACCCCGGCAATATTGGCGGTATTAAAAAGGTTAAAGCGGTGGTGGACTGTGCCAAGGATTTTAACCTCCCCATCCGCATCGGGGTTAATTCCGGCTCTCTTGAAAAAGATATCCTTAAAAAATATAATGGGGTTACGGCGGCCGGCATGGTGGAAAGCGGGCTTCGCCATGTGGAATTGCTGAAATCTTTAGATTTTCACCAGATTAAGATTTCCCTTAAAGCTTCCGATGTCCCGCGCACCCTGGAGGCCTATCGGCTCCTGTCTGCAAAAACCGACCTGCCGCTGCATGTCGGCGTAACCGAGGCCGGCGCGCTTTATTCGGGAATTGTCAAATCGGCGCTGGGAATCGGAATGCTGTTAGCCGAAGGCATTGGCGACACCATCCGGGTTTCTCTGACCCGCGACCCGGTTGAAGAGGTGCGCGTCGGATTCGAAATTCTCAAAGCGCTTGATATTCGCCGTCGCGGCCCGGAAATTATCGCCTGTCCCACCTGCGGGCGTTGCAACATTGAGCTTTTTGACATTGTTGAGCGGGTTGAAAAAGCACTGATGACCACTGCCGAGCCGCTTAAGATCGCCATCATGGGATGTGTGGTCAACGGGCCGGGAGAAGCCCGGGAGGTGGACATCGGCATCGCCGGTGGGGACGGCAGCGGCGTGCTGTTCAGAAAGGGGAAGGTGGTCAAAAAATTCGCGCAGGAAAAATTAGTGGATGTTCTGTTGCATGAAGTGCGTGAATATGTAAAAGATCTCCATACCGAAAACCGGGACACTTAATACTGGATTTGATTTCAGCGAAAGGCAAAGCATGGCTAAGCAAGTGAAGACAGCGATCTCACCGACACGGAATGAGGATTATCCGGAATGGTACCAACAGGTCATTAAAGCCTCCGACCTGGCCGAGCGTTCGCCGGTCAGGGGCTGTATGGTCATTAAACCCTGGGGGTACGCCCTGTGGGAAAATATTGTGCAGGCGATGGATAATCTGTTCAAAGCCACCGGGGTTAAAAACGCCTATTTTCCCCTTTTTATTCCTTTGAGTTTTCTTGAAAAAGAGGCTGAGCACGTTGAGGGCTTTGCCAAAGAATGTGCGGTGGTGACCCACCACCGGCTGGAAAAGGGTGAGGGTGGCCGCCTTGAGCCCGCCGGACCCCTGGCCGAGCCCCTGGTGGTGCGTCCGACCTCAGAAACCATTATCGGAGATTCATTTTCCAGATGGGTGAGCAGCTATCGTGATTTGCCAATCCTAATCAACCAGTGGGCCAACGTGGTGCGCTGGGAAATGCGTACTCGCATATTTTTAAGAACCAGCGAATTTTTGTGGCAGGAAGGCCACACGGTGCACGCCACTGCCGAAGAGGCCCTTGAGCGGACCCGCATGATGTTGGATGTTTATACGACCTGTGTTGAGGAGTATCTGGCGATGCCGGTTATTCAGGGGCACAAGTCACCCGCTGAACGCTTCCCCGGGGCGGTGGATACCCTCTGCATTGAAACGATGATGCAGGATCGCAAGGCATTGCAGTCTGGAACTTCGCATTTTCTGGGTCAAAATTTTGCCCGGGCCTCTGAGATTAAATTTCAATCAGCCGCCGAAACCGAAGAATACGCCTGGACCACTTCCTGGGGCTCATCCACCCGAATGATCGGCGGGCTCATCATGACTCACGGTGATGATGACGGTATTATTTTGCCGCCCAAAGTTGCATCCGCACATGTTGTGCTTTTGCCCATCATTCGGAAACCTGGAGATCAGCAATCGGTGATGGATTTCACTGAAAAGCTGGCCCTGGAATTAAAGGAACAAACTTACCACCAAAGAAAAGTGGTTGTCGAAATTGATGACCGTGACATCGGCGGTGCCCGCGGCTGGGATTGGATTAAAAAAGGGATCCCCTTGCGAGTGGAGATTGGCCCCAGAGATATTGCCCAGAATTCGCTTTTTGTCGGCCGTCGGGATCAAGCATCGAATGAAAATAAAGCCATCGACCGGGATCAATTTGTGGCCGCGATAACCGATATCCTGGATGAAATCCAGCAGAACCTGTTCCAGCGGGCCCTGGCACATCGCAAAGAACACACCGTTGCCATTGAAGATAAAAAAACATTTTACGAATTTTT
>JBFFCW010000227.1:0-6555 GCA_041559695.1 Desulfobacterales bacterium | reverse complement strand
GGATCGTTGCGGAAATGATGGCCGCATATTGCAGGCTGTATGAATCCGGGCTGGCCCATTCGGTTGAAGTCTGGCAGGATGGCAAGTTGGTCGGAGGTCTCTACGGGGTTTCTCTGGGTAAATGTTTCTTCGGAGAGTCAATGTTTACGCATATCAGCAATGCGTCTAAAGTTGCCCTGGTAGCGCTGGTTGAACACCTGCAAGCCCTGGAGTTCGAGTTTATTGACTGCCAGATCAGCACGCCGCACTTACTCAGTTTCGGTGCCCGTGAAATACCCCGAACCCGTTTTCTGAGAGAATTAGAGCAAGCGCTCAAAACCCCCACGCTAAAAGGCAAATGGTCTTTTTCCACTATACCTGCCTGAATACCGGTCTATTTCCCATCACCAGCTGGCCATCCCATTTAAGCGCGGTAATCAATTTCAGATAGCAGCGGCTTGACAGAAGCGGAATATTCCGTTTAGGTTACAGATTCTCTGATCATTAAACGGACATTCGCCGATCGGATGCGTACAGACGAGGAGGTTGTTTCGGAATGGAAAAGGACTGTATTTTTTGTCAGATCGCTCGGGGTCAAACGGACACGCAGATGTTGTATCAAAGCGATACGCTGGTGGTATTTAAAGATATCAATCCGCATGCGCCGCTGCACCTGCTGCTTGTTCCCAAAAAGCATATCCGCAGTGTCAACGATCTTACTGATGCTGATCAGGAGATCCTGGCCGAATTAATTCTGGTGGCCAAAGAAATGGCAAAGAAACAGGGTGTTGACAAGTCCGGCTATAAGCTGCTGTATAATGTGGAAAAGGGCGGGGGGCAGTTGATTTTTCACCTGCACCTCCACCTCATCGGGGGCTGGACCTAGCATTGATTGTAAACCGTCATATTTTGCCCGATAGCTGCGTTGCGATTGGGTTCAAAATGCTCACGTACTTCGAGTACGCTCCGCTTTCGAACCCAATCGCGCCTTGCTCTCGAGCAAAATCTAACAGTTTACAATCAATGCTGCTTTTTTTAAAAACCCTTCATTTCAGGAAGGGATTTACATTTGAATTTTATGCTCGACCTCGACTCGAGCAGGGTCGGCCTCTGTGGCGACTGCTATCCGGGCCCTGATCAACGGGCCCGACCGGCTCAACCGCCAAACCGCTGAATCTAATCTTTATACAATGAACCCTATGAGTAGCAATAATGCGGGGCTATATATTCACATTCCCTTTTGTGAGCGGAAATGTCCGTATTGCGATTTTTATTCGGCAACCGATTTAGCGCTCAAGCCGCGGTTTTTGATAGCGCTGATCGCTGAAATGGAACGGATTTCTGCTGAAGGGCTTTGCTTTGATACGCTGTATATCGGCGGCGGGACACCGTCAGTTTACGGATATAATGATATCGGCCAAATCATTACCGCAATTTCCCGGAATTTTGATTTGCGGCCTGACGCTGAAATCACCATGGAGGTGAATCCCGGGACCGTGTCCATTGAGCAACTGAGGGGCTACCGGGCAGCCGGCATCAACCGCATTAATATCGGGGTGCAATCATTTTATCAGAAAAATCTCGATTTTCTGGGACGCATTCATAGCGCCAATGAGGCCCGCAGCGCCGTAACCGGGGCACGGCAGGCGGGATTTAAAAACATCGGGCTTGACTTGATTTACGGCCTGCCGGATCAATCTAAATCGGATTGGCTCGAGGACCTGAAACAGGCCATTGAATACGATCCAGTCCATCTGTCCTGTTACATGCTCACCTATGAGAAAGGAACGCCGCTGCACAGCGGCCTGAAAGACGGACGAGTCCAACCGCTGGCGGAAGATAACGTAAGCGCGCTTTTTGAAGCCACGATCGATTTTTTGGAAGATCATAAATATTTTCACTACGAGATTTCAAATTTTGCGCGGATCGGAGATGACGGAAAACCGCACGTTTCCAGGCATAATCTGAAGTACTGGACATTTGCACCCTACATTGGCCTGGGGCCTTCCGCGCACTCGTTTGTCGAACCGCAGCGCTTCTGGAATGTGTCAGATGTTCGTTCCTATATCGCAGCCATTGAATCCGGCCGGTTGACAGTGGCTGAAAAGGAAGTCCTTACCGAGGAACAGCAAATGATCGAATCCATTTACCTGGGCTTGAGAATGACCGTTGGAATTGATCTGGTCGGGTTCAAGGCAAAATTTGGGATCGATTTTATTAAGGCCTTTGAAGAAATTATAACCGATCTTGCAGAACGAAATTATATTGAGGTCAATAATAGCCGTTGCGCGTTAACACGACAGGGGCGGGTTTATCTGGATAGCATTGCATCGATGTTTGTTACCCGGGATGTTTCCGATACCGGAACCGGGATTTGATGATTCCTTTGCTGAATAGTAAAAGAAATTAAATCATATTATGTTTCTCGAAGTATTGCTGGTACCCTTTAACCGCTATGGGTATGAAATAGGGCCAATCGGACAAATCTGATCTGGCCAGGGCAGAACCTCCAGCCATAATTTCTATTAGCCTGCGAGCCACCGCCTTCTGATCTTCATCCGATCTGAGGGCTTCAAGCGCGGTGTCATGGCATTGCCGGGCACCATCTAATGCTGATTGAATAATCTTGTCTGCGTCTCTGTTGGCGCTGCCATGTGAAAAAAACACCAGTTCAGGTTTTAGTTTCTTTAGTTTCTCTATGCTTTGCAGGAATAAAAAGGGATCAGAGCCCGGTACAGGGCACGTAAAGAGAACTTCTATTTCAGAAAAATACGCGCCCAATGCATCTCCGCAAAATATGCCCCTGCTTCTGGTGTCTAAAAAGCACAGGTGATTGGGGTCATGACCCGGCGTATGAATGACTTTCAGCTCTCTGGATCCTAAAGGAATGCTGCCCCCATCTTCGACCTTTACAAATCTTTGTTCAGCAACCGGAACCATCTCACCGAATCGTTTCCGGGCGTCGTCCCCATAGACTTTCATAAATCCCTGCATCATTCTTTCAAGGATCGACTCGTCTGCAAGGACTTTAACCGCCCGCGAGTGTGCCACTACCTTCGCTTGTGGCAGTTGCCGCGCCAAAATTCCTGCCCCTCCAGCATGATCTGCGTGAACATGGGTTGGGATAATATATGAAAGTTTTCTGATATCATAATCCAGCTTGTCCACCGCTTCCAGAATATCAGGTATCTGAACAGAGCAACCAACCTCCACCAGGGCCGCATTTTCATCCACGATAAGATAAACGGTGCACAGAGGAAAGCACTCAAACGCCTTTCCTTCAGGCTTGATCTCGTATATTTTATCTGCAACCTCTCTGATGATAGCCATAACCTCATTTCACCATTTTTTAATTAAAGATTAAAAGTGACCTGATCTTTTTCAGCGGGAGGGGCCGCTTCAGGACAGAAGATGGATCCAAAAAAGAAGAAGTATTCCAGTTCATAATGGGAAAATGCTGTTTTTATGTGCCACATAGTGGCATTATTCGTCAAGATATTTTTAGCGTTTCAAGATTCATTCTTGAAGAGAAAGCCATATGAGTTATCACTGACCGAGTATGGGAAATCAAGCGTTATTGATATCAAAGGTACGCGCAGCCTTCAAGGGAGAGGGATCCATGCTTGAAAGTGCCTATAATTGACAGGAGGAAGTGATTACACTACTTGTTTTTAGGTTGTCCCGGATTCCCTAACCCTTACGAAGCTTTCTGACATCTCCGACCCTCAGCGTGACATTGGTCGAGTCGAAATATTCCGCCAGCGGAATGACGTACTTGCGGGATACGCCGGTCATTTCCTTAAACTGCGGGGTCGTGATCTCTGCCTGGGCCTCAAGAAATTTCACCAATTTCTCCTTAAGGGTATTTATGGCCTCGGAGTGAAAAAACAGGTCTTCTTTGACCTTGACGATGACGCCTTCAGCGACCAGGTGCATGAGAACTTCCCGCGACCGTTTGGCATCGGAATCCAGAGATTTGGCAAACTCCTTGAAATAGGGGGGCTCAAGCCCGGCATTAAGATAAGTTTTCAGAATTTTATCCTTAACATCCGCCTGCTTGCCGCCAAGGGATACCGCATGCGAAGCCAGACGGATGATATTTTCTTCCTGGGCGATTTCGTTTTCTTTGATCATCTGGTTCAACGTCAGGTTGAACAGCTTTGCGGTCAAAAGGGGAGGGAATTTGGATCTAATTTCTTCTTTTGGCATGCCCGGTTTGAGGGGATTGGCTTTGTGATAATCGGCAAGCTGTCGCCGGGTTTCGTTTTTAAGCTTTTCAAGGCAGATATGGTGAATATAGATCCGGCTTTCTTTATCGATCTGAATGAGTATTTTTTGGGACAATAGGCCTTGCAGAACATTTTCAAGCTGTTTATCGGGCAAATTGGTCATCATTTTCAAATGTGCGAAGGAAACCCCCTGGTAACCGGAGGCTTCAAGGTGAAATGAAATGATGCCTTCCGGTGTCTGATGGCTCAATGTTTTTAAGCCTTCAAACGCATCGGGCTTGAAACGCTTATGTTTTAAGGGGATGGGATTCAACACCTTCCCGCCGCCGATGGTGGATATGGGTGAATAGCTGCGGATGACGAAGCGGTCATCTTTAACGAGGGCCACCGGCGTATCCAATCGCAGCTGGACAACGGTGTCTTCACCGGGGGAAATTTCTTCGCGATCCAGTACAATCAGGTTGCCGAGCACTTCACTGGTGCCGGTATGGAATCTGACCCGGGTGCGATTCTTTATCGGTTTTTTATTGCTGGCCAGATAATGTAAGGACACATCCACCATGTAACTTGCCTCCAGGGTGTTGGGCTTGGAGAGCACTTCACCCCGGCTGATGGCTTCTTTTTCAAGACCCTGAAAATTGACAGCGGTTCGCATGCCGGCCCTGGCTTCCCCGGCACTTTCGTTGTGAACCTGAATTCCGCGCACTTTGGATGTGATTCCCGACGGATAAATCATGATGGTGCTGCCCACCTGAACCCGGCCGGAAATCAGCGTGCCCGTGATGACGGTTCCAAAACCTTTGATGGTAAAGACGCGGTCAATCGGCAGGCGGAACAGGTCAGAGGGCGGGCGTTCGGGAATTTTTGTGGCGAGTTCATCCAGCGCCCTGACAAATTCGGGGATGCCTTCCTGGGTTGCGGAAGAAACCGCTGCGACCGGAGCGTCCTCCAAAAAGGTGCCCCTGACAAAATCGCGGATATCATCGAGTGCAAGCTCCAGCCACTCTTCATCGACCATATCGATTTTGGTTACGGCCACTATGCCGTATTCCACGCCCAGCAGGGTGCATATCTCCATGTGCTCGCGCGTCTGGGGCATGACGCCCTCGTCGGCAGCGATGACCATAACAACGATATCGATTCCGGTAGCCCCGGCCACCATGTTTTTTACAAATTTTTCGTGACCCGGCACATCGACGATGCCCAAGTGCTGCCCGCTGGGAAGATCAAGGGCGGCGAACCCGAGCTCAATCGTAATGCCCCGCTCTTTTTCCTCCTTTAATCGATCGGTATCGGTGCCGGTCAGCGCCTTAATCAGGCTGGTTTTGCCATGATCGATATGCCCGGCGGTTCCCAGGATAATCTGTTTCAATGAATGAATCTCCGTGTAAAATTATTCGCTTCGCGACCTACGGTTTTAATGGGTTGCAACTTAGTTTTTTCTTTGCGCCTTTGCGGCTTTGCGTGAGGATTCAGCTTTTTTTTCTTTTCCGCAAGTATTCCGCAAAATACGCCAACCCGACCAATATGGTAGCCAGGCCCACCACATACCCGGGATTGATTCTGCCGTGAAACATGCGGGTAATGATAGCAGCAAACGCCAGGCCCACAACAGCTCTGATTACGAAGATTGAAAGCTGATTCACTTTAAGATCCTTGCAGTTAATTTTGATAATTTCGGTTGGTGCATGCAGGTTGGATACTCTTCCCTAAGTTGAGCGATTGTCGAGGTTGCCGCAGCTACAAGGAAGATGTCGTTCCGCTATGGTTAACCATGCAAAAAGGCGGACGGCATCTGACCCCGTAGATGTGGTAAGAACGGCAATCCCCCGTGGGGGTTCAAATTTTAAAAATATAAATCTCTAGAATTCATTGAATATAAAACAAAACGATCCATTTTTAAAATTTGAAACGCTCAAATTAGGTACTACTTATATGAGAAGCTTAATGGCGTCAATAGCTGGTTTTTACTCTTGAAATTACAGCGCATATTTGTTAAGAATCCGCAATCTAGATTCTAAAATCGAAAATTCGATTATGGTGGGTGTAGCTCAGTTGGTAGAGCACCGGGTTGTGGCCTCGGCGGTCGTGGGTTCAAATCCCATCACTCACCCCATTTCAAAGTCTCAATTGAGCATGCTCAATTGAGACCATGCGCCCGTAGCTCAGCTGGATAGAGCGCCGGACTTCGAATCCGTAGGCCGCAGGTTCGAATCCTGCCGGGCGCGCTTTAAAATCAGGTACTTACAAGATATTCTTATATATGGGTTATTGCTATGTGCCTCCTGTACATCCCCTGTACACCCTCTGCAACTTACGAACTCCAAAGTTAATTTACTATTAAATT
>JBFFCW010000226.1:0-6559 GCA_041559695.1 Desulfobacterales bacterium | reverse complement strand
TGACTTTCATGTCGGGCCCAAATTCACGTTCAACCGGCTCGGCAATCAAATGAAACTCTTTGACCCCATTTTTCATTTTATACGGCAGCGTATTCCCATTGGGCGTTACCACCGGTGTGTAATGTGTTCTACCTCTATTTTTTAAAGATGGTTTTGTATGCAGGTGCATTTCATTTTTTGGGGTCGCTGCTTCGGCTTTTTTCAGCAGTGTGCCCCCGGCAAGCGAGGTCAGTGCCGAAATGAGGATTTGACGTCTTGTCAGCATATGTATCACTCCTGTGTTAAACAATATTTTTCTCTTGTTTAGTTCAGTTTATTTTCGCTGGTCGTACTTGACTGGATATTATGTCGGCTCTGCATGTGACCTGGAAGCCGACCTCCCAGAGATCTTTGCATCTCCGCCCGGATAATCCAGTAATCCCTGACAGTTTCCAGATACTTTTGATAGGCTTCAAACTCCTGCTGTTTGGCCATCAGTAAATCAAAAGCACCGGTAAGCATATAGTTATAATTTTTAAGGGTCAGATCGACTATTTGTTCTCTTAGCGGCAAAACGCTGCTTCGGTAGTGATTGATCAAATTACGCTGCATGATCAGGCGATTTCTTAAGGAGCGCACCTCAGAACGAATATCTATCGCCTGAGCCGTCAATCGCTTCTGGCTGCGGCGAAGCTGGGCCTCGAGCCGGGCAATGTCCGCCTGGCGTTGATTAAATATCGGCAATTCTATTGCCAATGATGGCCCGGTGACCCAGGTGCGGTCCGTTTCACGTTCTCGGCTGACACCAACCTCGATTTGCCCAACCCAGCGCCAGTCGATGGTGATACCCAGCGCCTGCGCCAGGGCTTCTACGGCCTTTTTTTCAGCGGCCAGATCGAGTCGGCTTTCTATTGCCATGGACTCCAGGTGTTCCAGCGGAATTTCATCGGTCGGAATATCCGGCAAATGCTCAGGAAGGCGCCAATTGGTTTGAGGCCCCCAAAAGCCCATTAAACGCGTCAGCTGTTCGCGTCCAGCGAGTAAGGCAGTTTCGCTATTTGCCAGTTCCAATCTCGATTGTTCAAAATGCGCATTTTCTCTGGCCAATTCAAGGTCACTGATATTACCGGACGAATGTAAGCGCTTTGCCAGTTCGAAAGAGCTTTGGGCTGCTGAGGTGATTTCATTTCTCAAATCCCTGACCTGCCTGGCGCCGAGTGCCGAATAATAATTCCTTCGTACCTCTGCGACCATTCGAATGACCTCGTCGGCAACCTGCAGCTTGACCTGCTCAAAGCGGACAGCGGAAAGTCTCTTTCTGGCAGGCTGCATCAGGATATTTAGAAAATTCTGTGCAATTCCGAATTCATAATTGGTCGATTCTTCGGATCTGTTCGGAAATCGTGCCTGTCCGAATATTACCGGATTTTCAAGCAAACCGGCTTCGACCACATCCGCCTGGGTTACTCCAAGATCTTCATAGACGGCTTGCAGGTTCGGGTTATTGAGCAAAGCAATTTGGACGGCCGCTTCCGATGTCAGCTCATCTTTAAGCAGCCCATCAATGGCCTTTTCAACCTCGCGGTCGGCTACGGTTTCCTGATTCCAGTGAATGCGGTAGTTAACGCGTTGCTCCACCAGATCCTTTACATCATTAAAGCCGGCTTCTTTGGGTACCTGAGCACATCCCGCTGCAAAAAATACCAAACAAAATAGTAGTCCTATACGTCTTCGTTTATTTTTCATTGGCGATGCTCCTAATGCTGATCATGGCCTTCGGTTTCTTCGGGTTTCATTTTTGATTCCGAATCGGAATGACTCTTTTTGTCAGTCCCCATGTAGTGATTCATATGTTGCTTTCCGCTTTCTTTTTGCGGTTTATGCTTCATCATAGATTCTGTTGTTGATTCCATTTTCATGGAACTAACATCTTCCTGGAAGGGATTTGGCGGTGGAATAAATTCAGCTTCCTGAGCCTCTGGATTAGCGGGATGGTTTGCCGGCAAATCGACTTCTACCGGATCGCTCACGCAACCGATCATGAAAAAAGTCACCAATAATAAAAAAAAGAGGCCAGATGTTCTGTACTTTAGACTCTTCATCGATGAATACCTCATTTATTTTGAATAACAGTATTCGTTTTTATGGATGTTTGGATTTTTTTACACTCTTTAAATATTTCTCAAACGTTATGCGTAATTTTTTCGCACCGAATACATTTCCCAAAATGCGCGCGCCGAGACAATTATGAATGCAATTGCGAAAAGCCCCCCTCCTGGAATATGGAGCCAGAAGAATGCCGGCGAAAAATAGCCTTTCAGCCACATGGCCGCAATGTCTATCAGGACCCCGACAAACGGAAGTATAACCAGCCAGGTTCGTGCCCTGACGCTGATATTTAAAAAAATGGTTATGACACCCATGAATATAAAAATCATGTTCATCCCGAAAAGATGAATATGGGTCCATTTTAAGGTCCAGACAAATTGTTCCGTTTGGTACAGGGGTTGTTTCTCGGGAGTTTCAGCCTGTACAGATTCGTCTGAAAAAAGATCGCCCCTGTCTGAAGCGGCTGAGTCGCTCTCTTTTGATTCGTATTCCTCAGACGTTTCAGAATAATCGCGATGGTCGGATTGTTGACCCGAAAAAAACGTGGGAATGATGTCGTGTACAATGATTTGACCTAATGCACCGACGATGGCAATGGCCATCGTTAAAATGACAACGCTGACCAATGCTTTTGCCGGAGCAGGCAGCTGGGCCAGTGTGGGCCATTTTTGACTGCTAGCTTGAACATTATGTTGTCCCATTGTGATCCTCCTGATTCACGAAAGCACAAATAACCGCATAGAAACTTTTAACAATCAGCATGTTATGCTCAGAACTTTCTACAAGCCGATTAATACGATATCAATCTAATCCCCGCTAAAGTTGGACCCGGAATACTTGCCGCTGGAATCAAAGAAAATATATACTGTTTTCGGTTCACCACTTGCCCGCTGAAAGGACACCACAATTTCGTTTTTATCGTCCTTTTCTCGTTTGAACACATCAACCTTGGAAAGTTTATTTTCCCAGCTTTGATCCAATTTTCCTTTTCCGATAAGCTGATTATATAACTTAGTTGCTTCTTTTAATGCCTGCAGGTTTGTAAATTCTCCTGGCGCGTGTTTGCCTCCATGACTGAAGGCCAGTGAAGCTGAAATTAACAAAACAATAAGCAATAAGCCAAATGCGATATTGTATTTTAAGTATTCTTTTTTAAAAAACATGATGCTTCCTTCCTTTTATGTTCACCGATTTAATCAATATGATTCATAAGCCGCGTTTCAAACTGATTTTCCATTGAGCAAATGACATGCCACCTCTTGTAAAACCGACCCTTGAAACTGGTTAATTGAAGCATGCCGAAACGTAAGTATTATTAATCCCAAATAATTTTGTGATTTATGGCAGATTTGTAAAAGTATAATCAGATAAAATTCCAGCCGCGCTGTAATATAAGAACCAAAAGGTGCGAAAAATATTCGCACCTCTAAGATATTGTCAAAAACCAGCTGCAGGGAAATTAACCAGGAATGGATGATGGCATGAGTCAGAATCAGATCGCGCCAAAAATTTAGCTCAATAGGATCTGTCAGCCAGATCACGTTTCATGGTCTCAAATTGAGTTTTATCAATTTCACCGCTGGCATAACGTTCCTTTAAAACCGCCATAGCTTTAGATCCACTCTCGCCATCTTCTCTAATTTTATTTCCTGTCTTTACCAGCAATTTGATCAAAAATATAAGTCCGATAATTATAAGAATCCAGAAAGCCATCATAAAAATACCGCCGAACCATCCCATTCCCCAACCGCCCATCATGCTCTGACCCATATGCCAGCCCTGATATCTTCCCTCTTGTGCCAATGTTACTGACAGTGGGAATACATTGAGAAAAAACAGAACGATTACAAAAATTCCGTAACGAAATGTGGTTACTGAAAGCATAAAAAGCCCTCCTTTAGAATCAGGTGACCAGGTAGTTTCGCATCATGCCCATATCTCCGTGTTCGAGAATGTGGCAATGATATAAAAACATCCCCTTAAAATCTGAAAAATTAGCCACAATCTTTGCGCGTTCACCGGGCATCAGCAAGACGGTGTCCTTCCAGCCCTCGTCCACGTAGCCGCTGTGCAGCGCACCGCTGCGCTCAATCACCTGAAACTGCTTGCCGTGCAAATGAACGGGATGGGGCATGGGCATCATCATGCCCATGGGGCGATCGTCGTTGGCAAGCTCCCACAGCTCCGTTGAATTGAGCCGTACCGTTTCATCTCCGGCGACCTCCTGCATGCGAAACGTGCGCCCGTTAATCAGACCGTGCATATGCCTCATGAAAAAAGAGAACTGACGCGGGTTATCAGAATTATCGGCGTCCTGGTATTGATATCGTCTGATGTCAGACAGCGTTTTCGGAAGCGTTCGGGTTTCTTTTTCCTTTTTGGTTACGTCGATTTTTAAAACGCTAAAAGGCGCGCCGTTCAGCAACTTGTCGCCGCCCGTCATTCCCCGGCGCGGCCCCGTAGCGCTTCCCTGCATGGCCGCTTCAAAATATTTGCTGACCAGTTCCAGCGATGTGCCTGCCGGATATTGACTGAAATCCGCCCACAGCTCGATGCGCTCAGCCGGGCCGAGGACAACATATTTTTTGCGGACCTTTTTTTCCAGCAGGCCGCCGTCGGTTGCGATGACGGTCAATCGTGTGCCGTCTTTCCAGGCAAGTTTATAAATGCGTGAGTTGGATCCGTTTAAAATCCGCAAACGATAGGCTCTTGTGCTGACCGAAAGCTTGAAGTCGGGTTTACCATTGACGCAGATGGTGTCGCCCAGCATGCCCGTCATGCTGTCGTGCATCCCCCGCGGCAGGTAGATCAACTGGTTGCTGTCACTAAATGAGCGGTCCTGGAGAACCAGGGGGATATCCAGCTCTTTGTCCGGAAGGTTCAGTTTGTCTTCCTCTTCATCTGAAACGATGAATAAGCCCGCCAGGCCGCCATAGACCTGATGCCCGGTGCGGCCGTGCGGGTGGGGGTGATACCAGTAGGTGCCGGCGCGGTTTAGCACTTCAAACTCATAGGTAAACGTATCTCCGGTGGGGATGGCATACATCGGATGGCCATCCATCTTTGCAGGGACATGCAGGCCATGCCAGTGGATAATGCTTGTGGCCGGCAGGTCATTGTTAAAATGAATTCGAACTTTCTGGTTCTTGCGGGTGCGGATAATGGGACCCAAATAAGATTGATCCGGATTCATCAGGCTGGCGGGGTCGCCTTTGATCACCTGACCCTTGTATTGCCATACGGTCGTGGGTTGACCCGGGAAAATTTGCACTTGCGATGGCCTGGCCGTCAGAGATAGCTCCAGGTCGGGCAAGAAATCATTTTTCTCTGAAGATGCGATTCCGCTTTTTGGTAATGGTAATCCATTCACGTTCAATAAATTCAGCGCGCCTGCGCCGGTCAAATATAGAAATTGACGCCGATTGATCATATGTTAAAGCCTCTTGATTGTTGTTGATCGGGCGCTCATGACCACCCGTTTTACGAGTGGGGTCAGCGCCTGTTTGGAATCCATTCGGTTGGCCAGATAGCGCATCAGAAAAACGGATAGAACCAATCCCGTTAACGTAAACAGCGCCATTCCCAGTGATGGGTTCAAGCCGATGACCGCTGATAATGGATTGGCTGAAAAAGCACCGACAAAAATTCCAAACACCGGAATTAAATATACAATCGCCGTGCTTTTAAGTTTGGTTTTGGTGCTCAAATACAGTTCCACCTCATCACCTTTTCTAGCGCGAGCGCTATTCTGGGCTTTAACCACCATCTGGTCACTGCCCTGTGTCAGGCAATGACTGCGGCTGGCGCAGCTGGCACAGGCGCTGGAACGTTTGGTTTTCACCCAGGCCCATTCCGCCTCCACTTTTTCAACAATGCCGCGTTCTGCTGACATTTTTCACCTCGTTATTTCTTATACGCCTCTACTCCAGCAAAGGGCGTGCCTTGCGCGTCATGTAACGGCCTAAATATAAAAATAATATCTAAGATATGAACGATCGGCCGGTTTTCAAGCTATCTATCTGTTTATAATGATGACGAAAACCGTTTCGTAGTTCGTTTCAGGTGTTTAAGGGGGGTGCGAAAAAAGAAAGCGGGTTGCAGAGGATCGATCAAAAAATCAGGGTGGTATCGTCAAAAATGCGGGTATTTTTTATGCGGGATGGATCTTAAAATCTGGATACTGATTACCCAATCCGAATTCAGGCTTATTGTGTCATCAAAATTTTCGTTTTGCTGAATCTATGTGCTCAGAACCAGCCATCGGGCCAGATAAGACAGGAGAAAGACGGCGATCAGCCCGCCGCACCACAGTGCCGCAAACCACAACCACTGGCGCTGTTTTTCAGTAAAGGCTTTCATGGGATGCTTTTCCCCGGAAGAGGTAGTAGCAGAAACCGACGTAAACGAGAATTATCGGTAACATGATGACCGTTCCGATGAGCAAAAGGGACTGCGACTCGGGCGCGGCCGC
>JBFFCW010000225.1:0-6596 GCA_041559695.1 Desulfobacterales bacterium | reverse complement strand
GGGCCCGAACGGGATTATTGGTATATACCGCATACCCCTCGTATTTCAAATTGGGGAGCCGGTACGGAACCATGGTAAAACCCCAGGACAAAAAAATGACGACTACACCGCTTCCGCGATAGGCGCCGCAGTTATTGATGATACGAAGCTGCTGGGCTATCAGGGTTCCATCTTTTTTAACACCTGTTTTCAGCTCGACAATAAGCGGCTGGCCGTGACGATAGGCTGCAAAGATCTCCTCACGGGATGCTTCTACTTTCACCGGTCGCCCCGTTTTTATGGATAGAAATGCTGCGCAAAACTCATGAGAAAAAAGGTCGATCTTCCCGCCAAAAGCGCCCCCCACCCAGGCCTTCTGTACCCGTACCGCGGAAAAAGGCAAACCCAAAGTCCGGGCCAGCTTAGCGCGTTTAAGGAATGGGCCCATGGAGGAGGTCCACACATTGAGCTTGCCTCCCGGTTCATAACTGGCCACGGTCACTTGCGGTTCTAAATATCCGTGGGTTCTTAAATGGCTCTCAAAACGGTCGTCGCGCACATAGTCTGCTTGAGCGAAGGCAGATTCCACATCGCCCCACCCGGTTTCCGTTTTCCCGGCAATATTAACGAGGGGCTCTTTCACTTTTGGATGGGTGGCATGAATTTCAGGCGCCCCGGGCTGCATGGCCGCTTCGGGCTCAAAAACGGCGGGCAACGGTTCATAATCTACCCGGATCAGATTCAGGGCTTCTTCGGCGATATAGGGATCCGTGGCAGCGACCGCCGCGACCTCTTCACCCACAAAACGCACCCGATCCAATGCCAGCGGATACTGATCCGGCGGGTATCGCGGGGTTTCCACGAACCCATGCTTTATACCGGCGGTATCCCGCGCGGTGATCACCGCTTTAACCCCGTTTAATTGCTCGGCCCGCGTGGTATCAATATCGAGAATCCGGGCATGGGGATGGGGGCTGCGCAAAATACCTCCGACCAGCATACCGGACAGTTGGAGGTCACCGGTATACTTTGCTCGGCCGGTCACTTTTTCCGGCCCGTCCTTGCGCGGAATCCGCTGCCCGACATAAGATAATTTATCGGCTTTTTTTTCGTTTAGCGACATCTAAACCTTTTCGATGACAGGTTTTCGTGAATCACGATTTACGTCTTTTGCTTCGCCTTGGGTGCAACCGTCACTGCGGCTTGTTGAACGGCTTCAAAAATCTTATTGTAGCCCGTACAGCGGCAAAGATGCCCCTCAAGCGCTTTTTGAATCTCCGTCGTCGAGGGACGGGGATTTGATTTCAGCAAAGCGGTTGTGGATAAAACCATACCCGGCGTGCAGAAACCGCATTGAATGGCGCCGCAGTCATGGAACGCTTGCTGGACCGGTGTCAGCGTTTCACCTTCGGACAACCCTTCGATAGTCAAAATAGCCTGGTGCTGACAATCGACTGCCAGCGTCAGACAGGATAATATCGGTCGGCCGTCTATCAGAACCGTGCAGGTGCCGCACTCCCCGGTTCCGCAGGCCACCTTGGTGCCGGTCAATCCCACATGATCTCTAAGAACTTCGGCCAGAGTGGTGCTGGGCTCCACGGCCAGTTCGCAGGTTTCACCATTAATGCTGAGTTCAATCAGTCGTTTCACCCCTATTCTCCTGAACGTTTAATTCTATTTTTCAATTCGTCTCGTTTATATTTTTTGCTTTTGTGGTAAACAATTTTATAATGCTTAATTTTCTCCATTGTGTCCTGTACGTTTGGTCGCCATTTCAAGCGTTCGATAGGTCTGCACCTTCAAGCATTCCTTGAGAAACGGGGCCGAGTATCCGTGATGCATCACCGGGCGGATCTCGCCGGCAACCATTTCGGCTATGCTCTGAAAAAGTTTGTCGGAAAGTGTTTCACCGGCCATGGCCTTTTCAGCTTTGACGGCCCGGACGGGCCCGCTTGAGACCGCACCGGCCGTGATGCGTGCAGCCGTACAGCTGCCGGCGCCATTCGCCATCTCCAGACATACGGCGACCGTAAGCCCGGCGAACTCCACGCCGCCTCGCAGGCTGAACTTGGTAAAAGCGGTACCCCGCAGCGATTGCGCATTCGTAATGATTATCTCGCTGATGATTTCATCCTGAGATAGGGATAGCGGCTGTAAGGCATCGCCTGTGTATAATTTCTCCAAAGAGAGTTGCCGGCTGCTTTCCGCTGTGACAATCTGCACTTTAGCGTCGAGGCAAATAAGCGCCGGCACCGTATCGGCTGAAAATACCGCCAGGCACTTTTTACTTTTGGGGAGAAGATAGCAGCGGTCTCCGCCGCGTTTGAAGCAGGGTTCTACGAATTGAAATGAATGGGACTGATTATAGTAAGTGCAACGATTTTCCAGACAAATATTGCCCCCCAGCGTACCCATGTGCCGAATCTGATTGGACGCCACCGTAGCGATTGCCGCTGCCAGCATTGGCGCTTTTTCAAGCACCTCAGGCGCACGCGCAATATCTGCCAGTGGCAACAGGGCATTGATATGCAGATCGCCTTTACGGCTGACCCGCGGGAGATCGACATTCACGCCTTTGAGACTGATGACGACTTCGGGACGGGTTAAGCCATGCTTCATGCGAGGAAAAAGGTCGGTTCCGCCTGCAGCCAGACGGGCATCGTCACCGTGCCTGCAAAGCAATAGTGACGCCTCTTCGATGGATTTCGGGCAAAGGTGTTCAAATTTGGGGAGGAGCATCGTTGCCACAATCAGGTGCCTTCTTTTCCAGATGAGAGGTTATCGCAACAATAAAGGAATGGGGAGTGCACGTCAACGGGAGTATTAGTTATTTCCGGCTCCTACATGCGTGAAAGAACCACAGCAGGCTATCTTCCGAAGAATTGGTTGTCAAGCTAAAAAAATGATGTGTATCCGCTGTTGGCACTCGTGTTTCAGCTATTCCAGAATCCATCCAGTGCCCTTTTCAAACAGGGTTTCGGTATACCTTAATTTTGATTCGGAAATAATTGAAATTGCCTCCAAAGAATCACTTTTTTTGCTGAAATACTACACGTCAATTACTTCCAGCAGATTTTGAATGTTTTCAATAATCGCATCCGGCATTTCTGTTTCAAGGGCCGCGTGGTCATCAAAACCGGTTAAAACACCAACGGTCTGCATTCCGGCTGCTTTGCCGGCCTTTATGTCGGTCGTGGTATCGCCGACATAAACACAGTTGCCCGGTTTTATATCGAGCTGTTGTGCACAAGCGATAAGCGGATCGGGAGACGGTTTTCTTTTTTCAACGTCATCGCTTGTGACAATGGCTTCAAATAAAGTGTCAACACCGGCATTCTTCAGTGGCTGCATTTTAGTTTCCAAATACTGCCGCTGGGTGGAGGTGACCAGACCAATCTTCAATCCGTTTGAAGACAGACTTTCAACAATACGCTCCGCTCCCTTGATTAATTCCAGGTTGTCCGCGAACATCTGCGGTGCGATCTCGTTGATCACCGCCCAGGCTTCATCAATAATATCTGCTTTGCGGTTCAATACGTCTTGCGGCAAAACGAGCTCCCATTTAAACTCCTCACTTTCTGCGGCTTCCAGGATTCGATTTCGTGAAACTGCAGGCAGATTGAGCTTCTGCAATGCATTTTCAACAATCGTGAAATAAATATCGATCGAATCGATCAGGGTTCCATCCAGATCAAAAATAACCGCTGCCACTTTCAACTTCTTCTGTTTAAAAGACATATTATCCCTAAGTTAAATCTGCTTGCCAGTTGGCCCGTTAACCCGTTTGCGCCTTGTTTGGTGAGAAGTAAAATCAGATTTTTTACGTTATAACGGGTATAACGCGCTCGGCCGGTTAACGGATCAAAACGACAGTAACAGAATCACCATCTTTAACATTAAGAGACGCTTTGATGTTCTGAGAGGCAATAATCTCAATAATGTTTTTAGGATGAACCCTTACTTTTTCTTCGGGCAAGATCACTGCGCCGGTGATGTCTATCAATGAAACTTTAAAAACCTTGGCATTACAAAATTTGGGATCAGGAGAGATCAGGCCAATCCCTTTTTCCTGATCCAGGAATTCAATGGCTGGAAGAAATTCTTCTGAAATTTCCAGGTTGAGGGTCCCCGGGTAAGGTTTAAAGCCCAGTTTCGCTTCGCACTGCTGCTGCACCCAGTCGATCTGCGTAAAATAAGCGCCCTCGCCTGTCCCGCTGACAATTTTCCCGGTGATGACCAAGTCTTTTTCCATCAACATCCCAAAAATCAATTGAATCTATATTGTAAAACTAGATCAAAACGATTTTTCTGCCACAAAAACACGAAATCAAAAAATTACGAATTTTTTTTTATTTTTGTGTTTTTTTTCGCGCTTTCGTGATTAGTTTTTAATTTAACTCCAACTCTCCAGAACTCCAGGACTCCAGTACTCCAATCTCTGTATTATTGAAACCATTTCTCTTTTTGAAAATCATTTGGGCTTCCCGGTAATTCGCCTTTAACTATTTTCTGCAATTTATTGACAAGCGCGTGTCGTTCATCGCACAGGCGGCCAAGGGATTTTATTGCTCTGCCCAGCGTCTGGTCAATTGAAGATTGGCATTCGTCTCGAACCTCAGAAGCCAAATTTTCATAAGCATCGAGCAGATTATCCGCCCAACCGGACAATGCTTCGATGTCGAGATCTGCCTTAGATCTTTGATAAACATATCCCTCAAAGGCTCCGGCGGAGGCGGCAAATTCGTAGATTTTTTGATAAATATGCATTTGGGTAACCCTACGCTAAACCCTAAAGAATGTTATATTATGCGTTGATTGTTATTTTTGCAATTTTATTCTGATTTCGTTATCCTGTGCATCAATCCAATAATTTTCGAAATCGGTTTTTTCGATCAAGGCAGTTGCCTGCTCACGCGTATAGGTTTTAATCGGCTTATGCAAACCGAACCATTGAAACAGCCATAGAAAAAATCGTTCCCGTAAATTCAGAGATGCCTTCCATTTTTCGCGATCAACCTGTGATGCCACTTTGGCCGGATCAAAAATCCATGCTTCTCTGCCCGCTTTTAACACCCGGTAAATTTCCTGCAAAACATTGACCGGTTCTTTGAGTGAATGCAGCATGCCGGTGCTGATGACCAGGTCAAACGATGCATCATCAAACTCCAGCCGGCCGGCATTTCCGGGTTGGAAATTCAAGCGATCGGCGAAACCGGCTTTGGCTGCATTTGAGCGCGCCATTTGAATCAATTTACGACTTAAATCAACCCCGGTGATATGAATATCGGATGACCTTTTAATGATTTCGATCGGCAAATATCCGGGCCCCGTACCCAGGTCCAAAATGTCACCGTTCGCCAAATGGGCAACGATTTCTTCAGCGATACGACGGTAATAGCTGTCGATTACCAGAAGGGTGGCTTTCTCGTAAGCAGACGCCAGTACTGCGGGTATCCTCTCAATTTTAATGGATGGTTTCATTGGATGACGACAGAATCCATTTTCCCGAATTATAACAGAATCGAGTCGATCACAACTTATGAAAAATATAATAACGATGGGTTAATAGTGGTTGTCAAAAAACGTTCCGGAATTGGAACGCTTTTTTCTACAACCGGACTACCGTTTATACCGCACTTCCGTATTTTTGGAACATTATTGAGGCAAGCGGTATAAAAGTCAATTGAATATCCATCGCCGGATTATTATTCAGAAAGTAATGTGTGTCTTATTTCAAATACCTGAAAGCGGCCGGACTTGCAGAAATCAACTTTTATTGATACTGGTCATCTCAGAGCCGGGTATAAATTCAAAACATAGCCGGATAGAGGAGACCGTTGATGAAATTATTCGAGCCATACCGTATCAATAATAAGCTGCCGCTCAAAAACCATATCATGATGCCTCCTGTGGTAACCCGTTTGGCAACGACAACAGGTCATGTAACCGACGCACTCATTGACCGTTACATGCTCTATGCCAAAGGGGGTGCGGGTATTGTCGTTACAGAGGCGGTTTCGGTAAAAAAGCAAAAAAGCGGACAGCTGCTGCGTCTCCATGATGATGAATTTATTCCCGGGCTAAAAGAGCTGACCGAGAGGATTCACGGGGAAACCGATGCCAAAATTGCGCCCCAGATTATCCATTTTTTAAAGATTGCCCGCAGCGGATATCGCCAGAAAGTCGAGGACCTATCGTTAGAAGAGGTAAAGGAAATACCCGAATTATTCGGGCAGGCCGCTTACCGGGCCCGCCAGGCGGGCTTTGACGCCGTGGAGCTGCATTTTGCTCATGCTTACACCATGGCATCTTTCTTATCCCGTTACAACAAGCGCAAAGACGACTACGGCGGCTCCTTCAAAAAGCGTTTGCGCCTAGCAGAAGAAGTTGTTGAAGCCAGTCGCAAGGCCGTCGGAGATGATTTGGTGCTCGGCGCCCGCATGAACGGTGATGAATTTACGGCGGGCGGCAATACATTAAAGCAGTCACGACCGATCGCTTTGCGATTGGCCGAGATGGGGCTTGACTACATCAGTGTTTCCGCCGGCGGAAAATTTGAAGACGCCGTTCCAAAGGAAGGTGAAGCCCTTGACCCCTATACCGGCTACAGCGGATCC
>JBFFCW010000224.1:0-6610 GCA_041559695.1 Desulfobacterales bacterium | reverse complement strand
GCGGTTTTCCGCTGTATACCGGCCCAACGGTATGAATAACATAGCGCGCCGGCAGATTGTATCCCCGGGTAATGCGGGCCTCACCTGTGGGGCAACCGCCGATGGCCCGGCACGCTTCCAATAAATGAGGCCCGGCGGCTCGATGAATGGCTCCATCCACGCCGCCGCCCCCTAAAAGCCTCGTGTTGGCGGCATTTACAATCGCATCCACTTCCAGCCGGGTAATGTCACCCTGCCGGATTTCTATTTTTGCCAGGATGTCCGTATCCATATTTTTATCCCCCCATCCTAATTGCTTCAAGTTTGAGGTTTTTTAGGACTCCTTTTTATGCGAGTCGCTCATATCATTTAAATTCGAAATTCGAATCTCGAAATCCGAAACAATCTCGAAATCCGAATGTTCAAAATTCTAAACTGTTTGGAGCATTTGTATTTGTTTCGAATTTCGAATTTCGTGCTTCGGATTTTATTGGGCATGTTCTCTTGAATAACACTTATAGGTCATATAACTTTTCATCTCTCCTCGGTGCCGGTCTTCGGGTGCTTTTGGCACCTTTTTTTCCAGGTAAGAGGAAAGGTTCATCCTCCTCCAACAGATCTCCCATTTCGGCCTCGATAGCATCCGGGTCCTCGCCGGCCTCCATTCGCTTTAAAGCCTCGTTCATGCTGTCGCCCAGTTCAAGGCCCGTCATATCGGAAAGCTTTCGCATGAGGTTGGCGGCCTGACGGGGATCATCTTCATTGATTTTTTCCGCCTCGCCGGCCAGCATTTGCATGGCTTTTTCCATCTTATTTTCATCAAACGGCAGATCATCCGCATCGCTGTTTTCGGCGGCCTTGCCGGTAAAGGCAAAAGCCGACATTTGTCTGGAAAGGCGCTTTTTGGGGCAGTTGGGGCATTTGGGCGTTTTGGTGGTGTTGACCGATTTTGAAAAAAAATTGAAAATGGTGTTGCAGTCTTCACAATAGAATTCGTAGATGGGCATGGCAACTCCTTAGAACCTATTTCCAAATGGTTGAGCCTGTTACCCGTTAGCCCGTTTGCCGGTTAAAAAAAAACAGATATTTTCCCTTTTTAAACGGGCCGAACCGGCTAAACCGGCAACTGGCCAACCAGATTGGGTGACCTACTTTTTTTGAGATCGCTTCTATAATTTTATTCTGTGTATTCGATTTCTAAAATAATAAAAGCTGGCGTTTTCCTTGTCAACCGCAATAATTGTCCACTGCCAGTGGTCCGCGGGCGCCTCCGGCTAACTGAGGATCACTGCTATTTAAGTCATTTCCACAGCCGCCGGCGGAGAGCTCCGGACGACTGACGCATGCGAGGTGTTGACTTGCCAGTGGCCGTTTGTTATGGCACCCTGTTCAGAGGTTCAGGGTTCTAAGTTGCGGTCCCTTGCGACGGGTTCTTGAATTTAGTCGATTCCTTAATGGGTCGAATGATCAAACCTTTGAACGCTGAACGTTGAACCTTTGAACCAGGAGGCTGACACTTGAGACCATATTGATTAGAACTTTTGTAACATATTTCTGGCACACAACAATAGACCCTACTTTGGGAAAGGAACTGGTTATTATGGAAAGAAGTCTGGCAATTATTAAACCCGATGGCGTGGCCCGCGGAATCATCGGCGAGGTGATTAAGCGGCTGGAAAACAGCGATTTTAAAATCAGGGCGATGAAGATGCTTCATCTCACGAAGCAGCAGGCCGAAGGCTTTTATGCGGTTCATCAGGGGAAGCCCTTTTTTGAAAGCCTGACCGATTTTATGAGCTCCGGACCGGCCGTGGTGATGATACTCGAGGGTGAAAATGTGATTGCCCGCTACCGGGAACTGATGGGAGCGACCAACTACAAGGATGCCGCAGAGGGAACCATCCGCAAAGAATTTGCAACGGATATTGAAAAAAACGTGGTTCACGGTTCAGATGCGCCGGAAACCGCTGTGTTCGAAATGGCCTATTTTTTCAACAATCTTGAAATTATCAGCTGATGTCCGCAACCGTAAATCTAAAAAATGTTTGTATTATCCTGAGCCGGCCGCGCTATCCGGAAAATATCGGTGCGGCTGCCCGGGCGATGCGCAATATGGGGTTTGAGCAGCTGATTGTGGTGGATCCGCAAAATTATGACATGTCCCGGGTTTTAAAAATGGCGACACACGGCGCTGTTGAGGTGGTCGAACAAATAAAGGTTTGTGAAGACCTGCGGACCGCTCTTGAGCCTTTAAGCTATATCGTCGGCACGACAGCCCGCCTGGGTGGCCAGCGGCAGCTTGTAGGTTCCGCGGCAGGGCTGGCTCAAAAACTGGCGCCCATTTCAAAGGAAAACCAGGTGGGGCTTTTGTTTGGCCCCGAGGACCGCGGGCTGAGCAACGCAGACATCCGATTATGTCATGAACTGGTCAATATCCCCACTGCTGAATTTTCATCGTTAAACCTGGCCCAGGCCGTGATGGTCGTATGCTATGAATTGCGGCGTTACAATCAACCCGGGGGGAAAACCTTTGTGCCGCGCCTCGCCAACCGTTATGAACTGGATGGTATGTACGCGCAACTGAAAGATATTCTGATCAGAATCAGTTACATTCAGCCGGACAATCCTGATTATTTTATGAATAATTTGCGTCATTTTGGCACGCGCCTCAAACTGCGGGCCAAAGAAGTGAGTATTATTCGCGGTATTTGCCGACAAATTGATTGGTATGGGAAGAAGTGCTTCCGGGATGGAATGAAAAAACAAGGAGATAATCAATGCGACTGATTCGGTTCGGTCCTGTCGGCCAGGAAAAACCGGGTTTATGGCAGGCAGACAGAGTTGTTGACTTGCGTGCAATTTTTCCGGAGATACCGGATATCGGTGAACGCTTTTTCAAAGACGGTTGGCTGCAGCGGATCCAGCAGATAGAAGATCCGGGCCAAGAAATGGATGTGCGCTTGGGGTGCCCGCTATGTCGGCCTTCCAAAATTATATGCCTGGGATTGAATTATCTTGACCACAATGAAGAAAGCGGATTTGAAAAGCCGCAGAGACCGATTTTGTTCAGCAAAACGCCCAACGCCCTCACCGGACCGTTTGACCCAATCATGTTACCCCAAAGCTGCGATCAAATCGATTGGGAGGTTGAACTGGCTGTTGTCATCGGACGAACGGGCAAGCGTATCGCCGCAGAGGATGCGCTGGATTATATAGCCGGTTTTTCGGTGTTGAACGATGTTTCCGGCCGGCAGGCTCAGTTTTCGGATTCCCAGTGGTTTCGCGGCAAATCTTTCGATACGTTTGCTCCCATGGGCCCCGCCTTGGTTACCATTGATGAGATCGAAAAATTTAAAATCTTAAATTAACGGCACGTGTTAACGGGAAAATCATGCAAGACGGCAACAGCGCCGATATGATATTTGATATCCCCACCATCATTGCCTTTATCAGCCAGGACATCACCCTTTGGCCCGGCGACATTATTTCCACCGGAACCCCTTCGGGCGTTGGCATATTCAGGGATCCGCCGGTTCTGTTGAAAGCCGGTGACGTTGTGGAATGCCGGGTGGAAAATGTTGGCACGATTCGCAACACCATCGAAGCCGGGTCTTAGAGGCCCGGCTTTAGCCAAACCGATTGACTTGCCGTTACCCATTAGGTGCCGCAGCGGCCTCAATAACCCTGCCTTGATCCAATCTCAGAACATGCGTGGTACAGTTTAATTTTTCCTCCTCTTGATCCGGCACATAGATTAAATTGGTAGCGGAGTGGCGGCCGATATCGTCAAAAACAGTCTGTAATTTTGATTTGTTTTTGATATCCAGCCCCTGCAAGGGCTCGTCTAAAATTAGGATCTCAGGAGATTTGACCATGGCCCGGGCGATCATTACCAACTGCCGCTGGCCGTGGGAGAGCCGGCCGAATTTCTGATCGGCCAGTTCGTCAACACCTAAAAAATGGGCCCATTCTCTGGCATTTGAAAGCTCTTCCGAACTGCATTTTTTATACAGTCCGTTTGAATCGAAAAATCCAGAGCAGATGACATCGAAGGCATTGATATTGTTGTGCTGGCGAATTTGCAGGTCCGATGAGATACAGCCGATTTGTTTTTTTATATCCCAGATACTTTCACCGGATCCTCTTCTTCGCCCGAAAAGATAAATCTCATTTGCATAGGCCTGTAAATTATCTCCGAGGATCAGTGTTAAAACGGTTGATTTGCCGGCGCCTCTTGGCCCCAAGATGGCCCAGTTTTCGCCTTCTTTTACCCGCCAGTTAAATTTATCAAGAATTCGCTGGCCGCCATATTTGACCGCAACATTTTTCATCTCGATTAAAATCCTTGACGATGGTGACCCTTTTTTCTTAGCGGCAGTGATGGCCTGACCTATTTTTTTAGGGTAGGTTTGTGTCGGGCGGGGATCAATTTCATAAACCCGATTGATGTTCGCGGCCGTAAAAACATCTTCTTTTTTACCGCTCTTAAAGATTTTTCCATGCCTTAAAAGCAGCACGTGGGTGATATTCGGTACCATTTCTGCGAATCGGTGGGTGATCAAAATGACCTGCATGTTTCCGCTCATTAAATCATTGATGATTCTGGCCAGGATATGACGCGACGGCTCATCCAATCCGTCGAAGGGTTCATCCAGTATCAGTAGCTTCGGTTGCTTTATTAATGCTTTTGCGATTAAGGCGGTATTCATCTCTCCGGTGGACAACGACCTTATGTCTCTTTCGAGCAGCGCTTCAATCCCGATCTTTTTAGCGATCGCATTCAACCTTTTTTTAGCCTGGGCCCCATCCGCAGATTCAAACCGTATATTTAAAATGACATGTTTTACCGTTGTGATTTCATTTATTTTGCCGCTAAACTCCCTAAAATCGTTCTCCAGGTCTTCGCGTTCAATAATGTCACGGTGCATCTCAGGCGAAACATATCCAATCGCATTGGCCATGGTGGCCGGATTGTGACGGTCTTCGTTTGAAAAATTAAAAATGATATTGCCCCTGACGACCGGGACGGCACCAAAAAGCGATTTGGCAAATGTCGTTTTCCCGGAGCCGTTAGGGCCCAGTATTGCCCAGTGTTCATTGGAATTCATCTGCCAGGAGGTATCTTGCAGAAACAGCCGGTCCCGTAAACGAACGGTCGTGTTGTCCAGGGTTATAAAAGGTTGGGTTTCCATATTTTCAATAGCGGGTATCTGCGTATTCGACCCAGCCGCCGGCTTCCACAAGGGCCCGGTCAAAGCCAGACAGCGAAAAACTGATTTCTTCTTTTACCTGGCCCCCCTCAATGATGAGCACCTGTTTTGCAAGATGGGATGTAATGGTGGTTTCCTGATTTGCGTGGGATTGAAAGAGATGATCGATGGTAGATGCCGGCAGCTCAATTGCCAGCATGCCGCAGTTAAACATATTTTGCCGGAAGATACGGGCAAAGCTTTCGGAAATGACCACATTAATGCCGTTGGCCTCCAGGGCCCAGGGTGCGTGCTCTCTGGATGAACCGCAGCCGAAATTGGCGCGACTGACAATAACGTTTTTGCCGGGGATGTCACGACCCCTGTCAAACCCGTCCAGTTGAAGATCTTCGAATAGATGCGGCCCGAGCGCTTTTTTGGTGATTTCGGTCAGGTATTTAGCTGCAATGATTTCGTCGGTGTTGATATCCTTACGATCCAGAAACAATGCTTTGCCGCCAAAGTTTTTCACAGTATCCATCCTTTATAAGAATACTTCCGAGAAGAATTTATATTTTGTTCTACCACGAAAAAACGAAATAAACAGTAAGCTCGGAAGCTGGAAGGCTTGGAGGCCTGGAAGCTTGGATACCTCCAAGCTTTCAAACTTCTATCATTCAGGTTTTTGGCCTCATAGCATCTCGGCTCACTAGCCTCCCGGCCTCATAGCTTTCTAGCCTCCCGGCCTATTTTGCACTTTCGTGGTTGTGTTCTATTTGCTTCCCTCATTAAACAGGGGTGAATTGGTGATATGGCCCGCAATGGCAGAGGCAGCAGCGGTTGCCGGGCTCATTAAATGGATCATGCCGCCTTTGCCCATGCGCCCGCTGAAATTACGATTGGTGGTAGAGGCGCACACTTCGCCTTCCGCCAGAACCCCGTTGCTCATACCCAAACAGGCGCCGCAGGTCGGATTGGATACGCAAAAGCCGGCGTCCATAAAAGTGCCGATGACGCCCTCATCCAGCGCCTGCTGAAAAATTTTCGGCGTTGCCGGTGATACGATGCCGCGAACATGGTCACTGATTCTTTGCCCTTCTAACACCTGCGCGGCGATTCTCAGATCTTCGATGCGGCCGTTGGTACAGGACCCGATGTAAATCTGATCCACTTCAGTGGCATTCATCTCCCTTACCGGCCGCACCTGGTCCGGCTTAAATCCGTGGGTTACAAGGGGCTCCAGCCGGGTGACATCGTGTTTTATTTCCGCTTCGTAAGTGGCGTCTTCATCCGGCCAGAATTTCTTAAATGCCTTTTGCGCAGCACCTTTATCGGAATATTCATCCTGAATAAACGGCCACAGATATTCGAGCGTCGTTTGGTCTGGATAGCAAATGCCGCTGGTGGCACCGGCTTCTACAGCCATGTTGCACAGTGTCATG
>JBFFCW010000223.1:0-6657 GCA_041559695.1 Desulfobacterales bacterium | reverse complement strand
CCCCCGTACCCTCCGATGGTGTTCCAACCCATCCCATACAGGGAGAACATAAAAAACTGGATTGCGGTTGCTGTAGCAAATGCAGAATGAGATAACAGCGGGAAGGTTAACAAGAAAATCAAGACCGTTGTGGCAATAATTAGATCGATACGGGGAAAATCTGAAAAATCCAAGGCGTTTTTTATTGTTTCCATCCAAACAACCCCCTGGGACGAACCACCATGATCAAGAAATAGGCCAGATACACCCACATGTATTTAAACGAGGTCATGGGAACATTTGCCATCCAGTCCAGATTGAATGTGTACGTCATAAAGTCCCAGAAACCCGGAATTTCAGTTATCATTCCGACCACCAGTCCGGCAAAAAATGCACCGGGCACACTGCCAAAACCCCCTAAAGCCACAATGGCGAAGGCGATCATGGTGAACAACAATCCCATAAAGGGGTTGACCGACCAAAAGTTGACAATCAGTGCCCCGGCAACGGTTACCGTCCCCCCGCCAATACCCCAGGCCAACGCGTTCATGCGTTCGGTGGGAATTCCCATGTAACGTGCGCCCTGAGCATTCAAAGCGGTAGCTCTCAATGCTTTGCCGATTTTGGTCCGGTTCATAAGAATCCAGACCCCCCAAAAGGCCACCACGGACAACCCGGCCGCAGCCAATTTGGTGGCCGGAAGAATAATCCCCATTCCGATATCAAAGCTTTTTCCCACCAGCACCCCGTGATGAAGCGCACGGTCTTCGGACCCAAAGATCAGCAGAGCCAGATTCCGCAAAAACAACATCAGGCCAAAGGTGCCGAGTAACTGGGCGATCATGGGGCCTCTTAGCAGAAATTTAATAAAACCAAAATAACAGAGAACGCCCAGCAGAAAGCCAACAGCAGCCGCCGCCGGTAAGGTAAGCAGCGGTTCCAAACCGGTAGCTTGAGCCGTCAACAGGCCGGTATACATGCCGATCATTAAAAATTCGCCGTGGGCAAAGTTGACAATATCCATCACACCGAAAATGATCGTCAGGCCCAAGGCTACTATGGCCAGGACCATACCAAACAGAAGACCGGCAACTATTGAACTTAGCAGAATATCCATTGTAATTTAAAATATTTCTGAAAGATTATACGCATCCTGCCCCGTCCCTTTATTTTGAGAATAAAGGGACGGGAGATGAGCGATCGATCTTGGTTCCGACTTAAAATTGCGGGAAAGGATAGATCATGTCGGCTGAAGCGACATCAAAGGGATAGACGATCTCCAGCACAAGTTTACCATCCGAGTCTTTCTGGTATTGGCCGATGAGACCGGAGCCCAGCGTATTCTGGCCAATTTCACCCCCTGAAGTTGAAAATTTAATTCCAGCCCAGGGTACCACCAATTCCTTACCGGGAATCTGGATGGCATTGGCTGCGCGCTGAATATCAGCCGGCTTGGCAGAACCTGCTTTTTCAAGCACATGTACCCATGTTTGCAACCCGGTAAACGCACGGGCCGAAGCACCACCCAGGTCATTTTTGGTTTTGGCCTTGTAAAGCGTGTTGACCTGACCGGCTACTGGTTTAATTTCCACCACCTTGGGTAAAAATACGGTTCTCGTTAATATGCCGACTATACTGTCACCCAGGGTGCTGCGGAATTCGGGTTTTTCAAATCCAGCGTCTTGACCCCAGATGATCTTGGGTTGAACTTTCTGGGCCTTTAACGTCTTGACCATCAGAATGGCATCAGAGGTATAGGAAGCAAACATCATTACATCTGGCTTGGCTGCTTTCAAGGAGCGGACTTCGCTTGATAGATCCGGTGCCTTTGCTGAATAAAGAAGAGATTTGTTCAAATTAAATTTGTATTCACTCGCAAAATCCCTGATCAACGCTGATACAAATGACCCCCTCTCGCTGTTTTCACAGGCTGATGCAATATTTAACAGTTCTTTTTTGGGAAACGACTTGACGCCTTGCACCTTGCCTCCGGACAGTCCAACTAAAAACTCGAAAAGATCCTTGGTAAACCAAACATCATGGGGGGTGGTTCGCCAGAACCATTTGAAGCCGCGTTTTGTCAGAGCCGGTGATGTGGAAGTCCCATTGATCATGGGGATACCATGCTGTTCGGCCACCGCACTGACGGTTTTGGTCACCGAGCTGTGGTAGCAGCCCAAAAGTCCGTCTACTTTGTCGTCCAGGATCAATTTCTTGGCCAGGTCGGCGCCAAGGGTGGGATTGCCTTCATGATCTTTGAAAATGATTGTGATTTTGGCACCCCCCATGCTTTTAATACCGCTGTTTTTAGCCATGCTCATATTGATATCGGCCATGACGTTGTTGGCAATCTCGGCTGCCAGTTCCGCACCGGCGCGCAGCTCGCGGCCGGCCGCCGCCGCACCGCCGGTCAGCGGATAAATGGCACCGATCTTGATTTCCTTCGCAGCCAGCGCACCCGCGGGTACGAGCAGGCCGATGATCAATAGAACGCTCAAAAATCTGAATGTTGATTTCATCATATTACCTCCTTATTTGGGATAGACTTAAAGGTTAGCGCCAATTGCCCGGATTGTTTATCATTCTAAAAATATTATAAATCAGCAGACACGGCTAACAATCTTAAAGCGGCTGAAGACCCGCTTTGCGCGGGTTGCACAACAGAATTAATTTATGACTGAGATTCAGAAACCATATAGAAATCATGGTTGCCTGTCAAGGCGTAATCAGGAAAGTCGGCATAGAAAGATTCCGAAGATGGTCAGGATGAATAAACATTAGACGACGGCCGGCCGACAACAGACCATCGGGTTTATCTGAAAAGTTGATTGAGTTTTCAGAGAAGTGTCAATTCCTCGTCTTTGAGATCGGATACAAACATATGTCCGGGCGCATGCGTGATGACAAGGGGCAGCGGAATAGAGGTGGCAGCCAGCTGAGATGTGACGCCGCAGGCCCAGAATACCGGTATCTCTCCGGTCCGAATCGTTGTCGGATCGCCGAATTGCGGGCAATTCAGATCCTCGATGCCGATGGCTTCCGGCGAACCGATGTGCACCGGTGCGCCGTGGGTCAGGTGAAATCGGGTGGTGACCTGAACCGCGCGGATCGCCTGCCCGGGCGTCATGGGTCTCATGGTCACCACCAGCTTGGATGAAAATGGACCGGCCGGCTTGCAGGGGATGCGGGTAATATACATCGAAACATTTTTATTTTCCTCCATGTTCCTGATCGGCAAACCGGCTGCCAGCATGGCGTTTTCAAAAGAAAAACTGCATCCCAGAAGAAAGCACACCATGTGATCATTGAACACCGCGCTGACATCTTCCACTTCTTCTTTGAGTTGCCCGTTTTCAAAAATACAATAACGCGGCAGGTCCGTGCGCAAGTCTGCACCGGGGGCAATTGTGGGCTCGGTCTGCCCGGGTTCCAGCACATCCAGAATCGGGCAGGGTTTGGGGTTGCGCACGCAAAACAGCAAAAAATTAAATGCTTCCTCATGCGGCAGCATCACCAGGTTGGCCTGAAGGTAGCCTTTAGCCGCACCGCTGGTGGGGGTGGTCCATTCTTTGTTTCGGATTAATTTGCGCAATTCTTTTGGCGATATATCAGGGTTCATAACGGCTTGCCTCATTAAATTTGGTTATCCCGTTGAACCGGCTGGCCGGTTTATCGGTTAGATCATTTTTTTTACCGGCAAACGGGCTAACGGGAATACGGGCTCAACCAGAGCTGTTTCCTCAAACAACCAAGATTTCATCCTGAAACCGACCGAATTGCTCTAATCCATTGTCGGTAACCCGATGTGTGTTCTCAATGCCGACGACACCTCGGCCCGGGAAGATTAACTTGGGTTCCAGAGCCAAGGTCATATTCTTCTGAAGTTCAAGCTTTTGACCGGATGCCAAAAAAGGGTATTCATCCAGCTCGACACCGATGCCATGCCCGACAAAGCGGATGCGGTCGTCGCCCACCCCCATAAAATATTTATCGTATCCCAGCGTGCGGGTACGCTCAATGGCCAGTTCATAAATAGCGCCGGATTTAACGCCCGGTTTGGCTTCCTTTTTTATCAGGGCCTGAACATCCAGCATGGCGGCATGGGCCGCTATCATCTCATCGGCGGGTTCTCCTATCGAAAAGATGCGGGTATGGTCCGAATAATAGCCGTTTAGCGCAAACACATAGTCTACCAGCACCGGTTCATGACGTTGGATGGGTCTGAAACCCGGACCCTGGGCAACTGCCGGGCCGGCACCGCTGCCGCCGGTAGGCGAGCGCGGGAAACTAGGCACGGCACCCGATGGTCCGGCCATCAGGTGCCCATAAAACACTTCAGCGCCCCAATAACGCATGCGGACAGTCCCCTGATGGCCCCGTTTGCGGGCTTCGGCCTCAACCTTTCCCGCCAGTTCGAGTTCGGTCATTCCTTCGCGCAGAAGCGCTGGAACGCAAGCGGCCACCTGATCAGATCCTTCAGCGGCCCGGCGCATCAGATCAATTTCATACGGAGATTTAATGGCTCTCACCAGTCGAATCAAATGGGAAACGTCAACCAGGCTTTTTTCTTCAAATACCTTTTGATAGGAAAAAAATAAGCTGGCGGGCAAAACATCCAGTTCCATTCCGATGACGGGTGGGACGTTATATCCGCACTGATCCAGTAACTCGGGTACAGCCTTGGGTGAGGCTAACGGAACAATGCGGCTCAATGATGATTCTGCCATCGCCCGGTCTAGGCTTTTAAAAACCATAAAAATCGGCTCTTCATCCACCGGTATGTAAAGATGGGCCTCTTGAACGCTTCCTGCAAAATAAAGCAGATCCGCCCGCTGAACCAACAAGGCGGCTCCAATATTGTTCTCTTCAAGCCGGTTTCTTAATTTTTCAATCCGTTGATCGATTTCAGACCGCGGGGTATGGGTATCGGTGTCGTACACGTATCGGTTTCCTTTCGCGTTGCTATTCTTTTAGCATGGCGCTTTGCGGATTAAAATTAAAAATTTTTCGGAAGGAATCAAGAGAAAAATTGATAAGAGCCGTCTTTGGCCGTTTTCCAGCAGCGAACCAGATGGTCTTCACCGATTTTTTCAAAATCAATAAGAGATTTTTTGCAGCGGTCCTCACTGATCGGGCAGCGATCCTGGAAGCTGCAGCCGGCAGGCGGGTTCAGGGTGTTCGCAGGCTCATCTCCGATCGCGTTCATACCTTTTATCGGGCTTCGTGCGGAGCCCGGAATGGCGGAAAGCAGCAGGTGGGTATAGGGGTGTACGGGATTGTCAAAGAGCGCATCGGCGGGTGAATATTCCATAATATGGCCCTGGTACATCACCGCCACCATATCGCAAAGATAGCCCACCACATTTAGATCGTGGGAGATAAAAAGGTAACTCAGGTTCAGCTGTGTCTGCAGGTCTTTTAAAAGATTAATGATCTGGGCCTGGATCGATACATCCAGTGCCGATACGGGCTCGTCACAAATAATCAAGGCCGGTTCCACACTTAATGCGCGGGCAATGCCGATTCTCTGGCGCTGACCGCCGCTGAACTCATGCGGGAAACGATCGATGCCGGCCGGCGACATGCCGACCATCTTAAAAAGTTTTTCAAGGCGCTGTTGCATCTCTGTGCGATTATCAATGCCGGCGATTTTAAGTCCCTCGGTGATGGATTGGCCGACGGTCATTCTTGGATTCAAAGAGCCGTAAGGGTCTTGAAAGATGATCTGGATTTCTTTGCGCAAGGGCTTCATTTCCGCTTCGCTAAGATCGGTAATATCCTGCCCGGCAAAGATAATTTTGCCCGCGTCTGCTGCCAGAAGTTTTAAGATTAAGCGGGCAACCGTTGTTTTGCCGCATCCGCTTTCACCCACCAGCCCCAGCGTTTTGCCCCCTTTGATCGTAAAGGATACGTTTTCCACTGCCCGGACCCAGCTGGCAATCCGCTGGAAAAATCCTCTCCGGATGGGAAAGTATTTTTTCAGATCTTCAACCTGAAGAATGGTGGCATTGCGTGATGAAATTTTATTCATAAGATAATCGAATCCAGTTCTTTACCCCGCTGGAGGCTTCGCCTCAATTGGAATGGTGGAATGCTGCAATATTGGATAAATGGCAAAGTTCAGTCCGTCGATAACGTCTAAAATAGATGATATCCTTTGAAAACCCACTATTCCATCGTTCCATTATTCCATAATCAAGAAAAAAAACGCATGCCTCAATATTACCTTGTATTCTCATTCAGTTGTATAAATTCGGAAACGTCTAGCTACACCAGTTTTCGCGGCCGCCATCGAAAATTACCGGACAGCGCGCGTTGTGTCCGTCTCCATAACCGCACATTGCCGGGTATTGTTCACGGCAGGTTTGAATTGCGTATTGGCAGCGCGGATGAAATGGGCAACCACCGGGTTTATACGCCGGGTTTGGCACCGTGCCCGGGATGCTGTAGAGTCGCTGGCCCCTTTTTTCCCGATTGGGGAGCGATGCCAGCAGCGCCTGGGTGTAGGGATGTTTTGAGTTTTTGAAAATATCTTGCCGGTTGCCCTGTTCGGCGATGATGCCGGCATACATGACGCATACGCGATCGGCGACCTTTGAGACCACGCCCAGGTCATGGGTGATATACAAGACCGACATCGCGCGTAATTTTTGAATCGAGTCCAGCAGGCGCAAAATT
>JBFFCW010000222.1:0-6686 GCA_041559695.1 Desulfobacterales bacterium | reverse complement strand
CCTGGCAGATGAAAAATGGCTGGATGAAGACTATCGGCGCCAACATCTGGGACACGTCATTACCGTTTTAAAAAAATGGACCCGTACCCATACCATTGATGAGATTTTCGAACTGGCGCAGCTGATGCGATTTCCGTGGGCACCGGTTCGCTCTCCGAATGAAGTTTTACACAGCCCCCAGCTCAATGAACGCCAATTTTTTATGCAACAGGAATATGCCGCATCCGGCAAAAGAAAAATCGTCCGGTACCCCGGTTTTCCCTACAAAACGAGCAGTAAAATCGCTGCCCGCGCCAATCCCGCCCCAACGCCCGGTGAGCATAACGAGATGATCTATCGGCGGGAGCTGGGCCTGTCGGAAAAAAATCTAAAACGGCTTTATGACCGCAATGTCATATAGGTAAAGTTTTATGCAACCAGCGGTTCTCCAGGGATTAAGAGTTGTAGACCTTACCCGAATAGTGGCCGGACCGTATACCACACGCGTGCTGGCCGACTTTGGCGCCGAGGTGATCAAGGTCCAATCGGCTAAGATGGCAACGGGGATTGAGTCGAATACGGCACCGTATTTTTGCGCCTGGAACAGAAACAAAAGAAGTATCACCCTGGATATGGACCATCATGAAGCCCGGGAGATATTTTTAAAACTGGTCAAGATCAGTGATATTGTTGTGGAAAACTTCTCACCGCGGGTGATGTCAAACTGGGATTTGGGCTATGCCAACCTGAAAAAGTCGAACGAAAGACTCATCATGTTAAGCATGTCGGGCACGGGACAGAATGGACCCTGGAAAGATTTTGTCGCATACGGGCCGACGCTGCAATCGCTGGCAGGACTTACCTATCTTACGTCGTATTCCCGGGAGGCCCCCATGGGCTTTGGGTATGCATATGCAGACATGGTCTCCGGACTATATGGTGCGATCTCAATTCTGGCAGCTTTGGAACACCGCGACCGATGCGGACAGGGACAATATATCGATCTGTCGGAATATGAAACCACCTGCACGACGATCGGCCCGGCCCTGATCGATGCCGGCTTTAATCATCACCCGATCGTGCCCAAGGGAAACGATGCCGCAAACAGACCTGCAGCGCCATACGGCTGTTATAAATGTTCGGGAGAAGATCGGTGGTGCGTGATCGCCGTTTTTACCGAAGATGAATGGCAGTCGCTGTGCGGCCTTCTTGGAAATCCCGCCTGGTCAAAAGCGAATTCGTTTTCGTCCCTGGCCGGTCGCATCAGGCATAAGGAAATACTGGATGGGCATATGGCTGAGTGGACGGCGGGGCAGACGGCCGAAAAGCTGGTGAACGACCTTCAGCATGCAGGCATTGCAGCCGGTGTCGTCCAGAATGCTGAGGATTTGGCCAACGATCCACAGCTGGCCGCCGGTAATTTTTTTACATCCCTGAACCATCCGGTTCTGGGGCAGATAAAAACAGACACCTATCCCGTTAGATTTAAAAATGGTCGCCCGGCAGCCTGGAAAGCGTCGCCTATGCTCGGCGAAGCAAATCAATACGTCTTTGAAGAATTGCTCGGAATGACGAAAGCCACAATTCGATCGTATATTGAGCAGGGGATCATCGCCTAGCGTTTCTTCTCCCAGACGACTTTGCCACCGATAATCGTCTTTTCAACCTGCAGGTTTTTGAACGCATCCGCGGCAAGTCGGGTCGGATCTGCATTTAAGACCACCAGATCCGCCAGTTTCCCCGGTGTGATGGAGCCTTTAATGCTTTCTTCAAAAGCGGCCCGGGCGGCATTCAAGGTGTACATCTGCAACGCTGCGGTGGGATGGATTTTCTGCCTGCCGCCGACGATGTCGCCGGTCGAACTCAATCTGTGCAGCGCCGCATTTATGCCGATCAACGGATCGGGCGGCACAATCGGACAATCCGAACTTGCTGCGACGTTGATTCCCTGATCAAGCAGGGTTCTGATCGGGTACAGGTGCTCCAATTGTTGATGCGGGACGGTGTTGCGATAGCGGCCACCGTGGAAGTAGATAAATGCGGGTTGCGTCACCACCGTTATACCCAGCGATGCGATTTTTCGGGCGAGCTCCGGCGGGCACACGGCGCAGTGTTCGATGCGGTGGCGGTGATCTTTTACGGGAAACTTCTCTATGGCAAATTGGATGGCCTCGCAGGCAGCGCTGACCGCCTTTTCTTCGAGCGCATGAATCGCAATTTGCTGCCCGGCCTGATGGACCTCCAACACCATTGCGTTTAATTCTGGCTGAGAAGGATGCAGCCGGCCGGTGGTATCATCCAGAATAATTTTGACGGCACCCAACCGCAGCTGGCTTTCGTTTTCCGTTTTTAAATGATATGGCTTGGATTTTTTTTTAAACGCATAAATGCCCACCATCAGGTTTACGCGGGGGTGCAGGATGCCGGATTCTTTCCAGGATTTGAGAAGTTTCCATTGTTCGGTATCGTTGCGGGATGATGCTTCCTGGATACTCGTAACGCCCAGCGCAATAAGTTTCTGATTCGCCAGCTGCAAGCCCTTTTCAAGCGCTGCCGGGGCAAGCGGGGGAACGCGATCAACCAAATAATCGCCCATTTCATAGAGTACGCCGGTAGGTTCGCCGGTTTTCAAATCCCGCTCAATCAGGCCGCCGTCAGGATCAGCGGTTTCTCCGGTTATCCCGACGAGCTTAAGCGCAAGGCTGTTGAGAACGTGGGCGTGTCCCGATCGGTGCGTGAGCCGAACAGGATTGTCAGGGGTTGCTTTATCCAGGTCCCAGCGGTTGGGATGTCGTTTTTCCGACAAATAGAATTCATTATACCCTCTGCCAAAGACCCATTGGCCGGCTGGCCGGTTGCATGAATGGCGCTTCATGATTGATTGAATGTCTGAGATCGAATGAACTTTCTTATGCGGACTGAGGTCCGGCGTTACAAAGCTTTTGGCATAGGAGACAAGATGAAGGTGGGCGTCGATAAGGCCGGGGATAACTGTTTTTCCGCTGCAATCGATAATGCCGCTATTTTTATGTTTTAAATTTTCCCAATCTTTTCCGTAACCGGTTGTTACGATTTGCTCATTCTCAATAGCAACCCAGGAAGCATGAGGGGAAAGCGGATCTAAAGTAATAATATTGGCGTTGATCAAAACAAGGTTTTTAGCAGACGGTTTCATCATTTCATATATACATATCAAAGCTTGTGTAATATTTCAAAATTAGAAATTAAGAAATTGAAAAATTTTTGTTAAAGCCGAGGCCTTTATTGAGGCTGTCGAAAAAAAAGTGACCGACGTTATCATGGTTCCCTCACAAATCGTTGCCCTGTTGAATTCGCCTTTGTTCTCGCCTGAAACGTTGCAATCATTGGAAGCCATCTGTTCTGTGGGCGCCCCCCTTACAAGGAACAAAAAGATGAGTTGATCGAACACCTGCCGGACCGGTGTTAAGAGCTTTATGGATTAACCGAAGGGTTTGCCACGGTTCTCGATAAGAATGATTTTATGAAAAAACCGGATCGGTCGGCGTTCCTCAACCCATGTATGAAATGAAAATCGTAGACGATAGAGGTCATGAATTGCCGCCGGGAGAAACCGGTGAGATTATCGGCCGTTGCCCGTTCATGATGCCGCAATATTACAGGCGCCCGGAGCTGACAAAAGAGACCATCAAGGACGGCTGGCTCTATAGCGGTGATATGGGATATGTTGCTGAAGAGGGCTTTCGTTTTCTGGTCGACCGCAAAAAGGATATGATCATCTCCGGCGGGGTCAACGTTTACCCTGAGGATATTGAGGAAGTTGTCGTTCAGCATGCCGCAATACTTGGGGCGGCTGTCTTTGGCATAGCGAGTGAAAAGTGGGGCGAGACGCCGATAGCTGCGGTTACCCTTAAAAAAAGCGCCGGGGTCCATCCAGCAGAATTAAAAGCGTCGATCAACGAACACGTCGGCGCAAAATTCCAGCGCGTCAGCGAAGTGCTTATTTTGGATGATTTCCCCCGCAATATTGCCGGAAAGACCCTAAAACGGCTAATTCGGGAAGATATTCTTGCCGATCTAAAAACGAATGCTCAGTGGATCAATGCTTGATAGGTCAACACCCGTAATTCGCGTCGGATCGGATACGCACTCGACGGTATGAGCTGGGTGAGAAAAATGACCGTCATGTCCTCCTGCGGGTCAATCCAAAAGGCAGTGCCGGCATACCCGCCCCAGGCAAATTCACCGGGTGAACCAATTACCTGGGCTTTGGCCGGATCAAGCATAACGGAAAAACCAAGTCCAAAGCCAATACCCTCGACGGTGGTTTCATTAAATGTCGGTTGCCCCATATCCGCCAGATCCCCCGGCAGATGATTTTGAGTCATATACTCCACGGTTTTACGCCCCAACAGTCGCACACCCTCAAATTCTCCTTTACGGCGTAACAGTTCGGTAAATCGAAAATAGTCCGCCAGGGTTGAGACTAACCCGCTGCCGCCGGAGAAAGTTTCCACAGCATCGATCATGGGGCTGTTTTGTGGTGTTTCGCGCAGGTTAAGACGATTATCTTCGGTACACTCGTAAAGAGCAGTGAATCGGTCCGTTTTGGCCGCAGGCACGGCAAAACCGGTGTCATGCATTCTCAAGGGCGTCAGGATACGATCTTGCATGAACGCGTCAAGCGATTGACCGGATACCACTTCCACCAGGCGTCCAAGGACATCGGTGGACACGCCATAATTCCAGCGCTCTCCGGGCTGAAAGCATAGTGGAATTTTTACCAGACGCGCCACCACATCAGCAAGTTTGCCATCATGGGTGTCAAAATCAGTTAGGCCCTGCTGGTAGAGCTCCGGGATCGGCCCTGCATTCCAAGATCCGTAAGTCAAACCAGATGTATGCGTCAGCAGATGATGAATCGTCACTGGATTGCGAGGGGATTCTGTGATCATATCGGTTCCTGCTCCGGATACATATACCTGCATATCTTGAAAGCCGGGAATAAATTTTGCCACGGGGTCATCCAACTGAAAATGCCCTTCTTCATAAAGCATCATCACGGCCACCGAAGTAACCGGTTTGGTCATGGAGTAAAAACGCAAAATGTTGTCGGTCGTCAGCGGTTTGCGGGCATTCAGATCTCGATACCCTAAAGATTCACAGTATACCACCTTACCGTGACGGGCGACCATGGTTATGGCACCGGGCAGTTTGCCTTCAGCCACATATTTTTGCATCCAGGGATGAATGTTTGCCAGGCGCTTTGAACAAAGCCCCACGGTCTCCGGACGGGCTTCTATCTTCATTTGATAATCACCCTTTGATTTATTTCACTCCAGTTCTAAAAGTCGATCGACATTCCGGTGGCAGTAAATGATATGGCCATCCGCGGATTCCCGCGCGGAAGGTGTCTGGGCATCACATAAATCTTTGGTGGATAGCGGGCATCGAAGGCGAAAGGCACACCCGCAATCCAGCACCGCTGTTCCGGTATCGACGCCCTTCGCAGCGACACGCGAATTCAATACATCTTCCAGCCAGCCGCACCGCAGTTCCGGCACCGAAGACATGAGAAGGGCGGTGTAGGGATGATAGGGCGGTGAAAAAACTTTTTCCGTTGGTCCGTCTTCGCACACCCGTCCGGCGTAAAGTACAATCACCCGATCAGCAATGGTGGCAACAGTGGCTAAATCATGAGAAATAAATAAATAGGCAACCCCCAGTCTTTTTTGCAGGTCCCTGAGCAATTCGAGAATAGCTGAAGCGACAATGGTGTCCAGGGCCGAAAGCACTTCGTCGCAAAGGACAAGTTCCGGATCCGCACCGAATGCACGGGCCAATGAAACTCTTTGTTTTTCTCCTCCGGACAACTCCGGCGGATAGCGATAGGCATAATCAGGCGGAAGCTCGACCATGGTCAGCAGATCTTGAACCCGTTTCAGTTTCGCTTTGCCTTTCAGGCCGTAATACAATTCCAGCGGACGTCCGATCGCCGCTGATATTTGCTGTTGGGGATTCAGCGTCGTATCGGGACTCTGGCAGACCATTTGAATTCTGCGCAATTGCTCAAGCCTTCTTCCCTTTACCTTGGGTGGCATGGGTGTTCCCAGGCAGCGAACCTCACCGGATATTGGCGCAAGCAAGCCTGTGATGACTCTGGCAATCGTACTCTTACCACTGCCGGATTCCCCCACCAATGCCACGACCTCACCTGCGTGAACTGCAAAGTTAACTTTTCGCAAGATGTATTGTTCTTCCGGGACGGGCTTTAACCGGGATCCTTTTTGGTAACTGGCATGAATGTCCTTTAGCTCTATAAAAGGTTGTTCATCATCGGTTTTTTTTACTTCGGTTTTGGAGAGATCTTGCGAATCACCCGGCGCCAGACGAACCGCGTTGAGCAATTGTCGGGTGTATGCTTCACATGGTGCATTAAGGATATCTTCTGTCTTTGACGTTTCGACAATTCTGCCGTCATACATAACAATAATTCTATCCGCAACTTGAGCAACGACGGCCAGATCGTGGGAAACGTAGATGGCTCCGCTCCCCTTTTGCTGAATCACATCTTTTACTGCTTTTAGAACCTCAACCTGGGTCGTTACGTCCAGGGCGGTTGTCGGTTCGTCAAATACGATGAAATCCGGCAAACAGGCCATCGCCATGGCCGTCATCACCCGCTGCTGCTGGCCGCCGCTGACTTGATGCGGATATCGATTGGCAAT
>JBFFCW010000221.1:0-6733 GCA_041559695.1 Desulfobacterales bacterium | reverse complement strand
GGCGCCGTGCCCGTGCTGGTATTTTTTATTTTAAACTGCGCATTTAGGTTTTTATTGCCCGATTCACGCGAGACCTTAAAATTTTCCAAAGCCACGCTGATAACCGGCTCGGCTTCATCCGTTTCAGCCGGTGCGGGTTCGGGCGGGGCGGCTTGCGGGACAGCGGATTTCTTTTCAACCGTTTTGACCGGTTTCGGTTTCGATGCCAGCTGTGGCGAGGGCGCTGTCGGTTGAGCGACCTTCATTTTCTGGGGAATTTGCGATTTCCCGGCAACGTTTTCTTTCGTCTTGGCTTCAGCCCGAACCAGGCGCGCCATCAAAATTTCTTTTTCATGGCGCAACTTCTCTATCTGTTTTTTTGAATCCGTGAAGCGTTTTTGCAGGTCAGTATTTTGTTTAAGGGCCAGTTGATTTTGAAAAAAAAGCACTATCGCAAAAACAACGGCGAGGACAAATAAGGACCCCATCACACACACAATGGCCTTAAAATGCTTTAAAGTGATCACATTGCCGTGATCACCGATAAATAATAGCGTCCAGCGCCTATCAGCACCCGGACGTTTTGAGTTTTTAGGTTTATGAATGCTCATGGTTCATGGTTTATGATAGCGTTAGCCGTACGGCGTCTCCTTTTTGAGCCTTTAAATTTTCTTTGGCATTACCACCGTTTACGGCAATTTCTAGATAGTTGCGACTGCCAATTAGCGCTAGCGGCGCTGTGGGTGCTGCATCGGCATACGTACCGGACAGGCCGAAAATTACAAAAGCGCCGATGTGAATTTGCGGATGTTTAAAAGCGCTCGCCTGGCAAAAAGCAGCCAGGCTGATTGAATCGATATTGGTTATTAAGTTTCCGAAATGATCAATCGATACGATCTTTCCGATAAGTTCGCCGGTTTGCGAAATACGGCAATTCAGCTCCCTTATCCGCACGATATCCTTAACATCTGTTCTGGCGCCAAGCGCGTCCAGTTTTGTCCCGCAGCTCAGATGGGCGCCGACCGCTGCGAAAATATCTCGCCCATGAAATGTGGAACTCAGCGGTGCCAAAAAATACTCTGAGTTGGTTATTCTGATAATCGTATCAGATTTTTCGTCATTCAGCAAAAGGGTTAAAACGCCATTATCCGGGGCTATAAAAAAATGTTCCCGATGGTTGACGGCCAGAATGCTGCGCTGGCTTCCTACACCCGGATCGACCACCACGATATGGACCGTCCCCGCCGGGAAATAATGATAATACGACGGTATCAAATAAGCGGCCTGATGAACATCCTGTGGCGCTATCTGGTGGCTGATATCAACAATTGACACCGAAGGGCAGATCGATAGCATAACACCTTTCATAACGCCAACGTATTCGTCATCGGTGCCAAAATCCGATAAAATGGAAATTACAGACATGGACATTGCCCCGTGCTGCGAGGTACGTGTTTCGGGTTAAAAGCGCAGCGCATCGCTTTAGAATCATCACCTCGCAACCCGTAATGCGTAGCACACAACTTATTTTGAACCAAACAACTTACCCTGCACCCGAAATCCTAAATGTTTGTAAGCAGCCTCAGACGCTTTTCTGCCGGATGAGGTTCGCAGAATAAAACCGATCTTCAATAAATAAGGCTCGACAACATCCACCAGCGTATCAGATTCTTCCTGTAAAGTGGCTGCAATGGCCTCAATCCCGACCGGACCACCGGTATAAAATTCGATAATCGTTTTCAAATAACGGCGGTCAAGATCGGTCAGGCCTCTTTCATCAACCCCCTCCAATTCAAGGGCACCCTTGACCGTCGATTGGGTAATGACGCCGTCAGCCCTGACCTGGCTAAAATCCCGCACGCGCTTAAGCAGTCGATTGACAATTCGGGGGGTTCCTCTGGAACGTTTGGCAAGTTCGACAGCGCCGCCCGTATCAATTTTTACATTCAGCAATTGGGCTGAACGCTTGGCGATTTTAACGAGATCATCATCGTTGTAAAAATCAAGGCTTCGAAAAATAACAAAGCGATCTCGCAACGGCGCCGATAACAGCCCGACACGTGTCGTGGCGCCAACCAGCGTAAACCGCTTCAGCCGGTAGCGATGGCTGCGGGCATGCACGCCTTTATCAAAAACGAAATCGATGGCGTAATCCTCCATGGCCGGATACATAAATTCTTCGACTGCTTTGGGTGTCCGGTGGATTTCGTCGATAAACAAAATGTCACCCTCTTCAAGATGGGTGAGAATGCCCACCAGATCGCCGCCCTTTTCAAGGGCGGGGCCGGAGGTTACCGTAAGGTTGCCCTGCATTTCATTGGCGATAATGTGCGCCAGTGTGGTTTTCCCAAGACCCGGCGGGCCGTGAAATAAGACATGATCGATGGGTTCACCTCGCTCCGTAGCGGCCTGGATGGCAATTTTTAAAGTTTCAACGACCTCTTCCTGCCCGACATATGCCGAAAGCCGTTCCGGGCGCAACGAAAGGATCTCGGGCTCCTGATCTTCGGGCATGGCCGCTCGAGAGACAACCTCTTGATTATCAGAAGAATATTTAATTACATCATCAGACATGTCCGGCTCCGCCGTTTGTTATTGGTTATTGGTTATTCGGAAAACAGAATGGTCTCGATATTCAGCAAACATAGATTGCACTGCATATATGAGACCTGATCATTGTTGTGGCCTGGTGAGAGGCTCAGGCCATTATGACAGACGTGATTCACACTTGCACATAACCCATAACAAATAACGAATCACTAATCTAGGTTTCCTCCCCTCGGTATACTTCTTCAAAAAGCTCTTCAGGTGTCGTTATGTCCCGGTTGCGTTTTAAGGCCTCTGCAATCATGCGTTTGGCGTCAGCGGTTCTGTGCCCGAGCTGTTTGACCAGAACCTCAAATACTTGTTCTAAGAAATCTTCCGCAACCGGAATCTCTTTTTTATCTTCCTTACGGATCAGGGCGAACTTTCCCATCTTGCCTTCAAGGGTCGCGATGATCTTTTGAGCGGTTCGTGCACCAATACCTTTAAGCCGGGTCAGGCTTTGCACGTCTCGATTTTCGATCGCTATGGCAACTTCCCGAACCGGTATGCTTAACGCTTTAACCGCTTTTAGGGGCCCGATATCTTCAACCGATATAAAGTATTGGAAAAATTCCTTTTCGGCCTCAAGATTAAAGCCGATTAATATCGGTTTGGGTTGGCGTTCGGTCTGTTGATAAAAAACATAGAGTGCGACTTCATCACCGACTTTATTGGCTGCGATATTTTCCATGACGAACGCCGGAAGCAAAATTTCATACCCCACCTGATTGGCCAGTACCAGCACCCGTTCGTCCTCTTTTTTTAAAATTTTACCTTCGATGTAGCCGATCACGGTTTTGCTCCACTGTCGCTTCTCAGTTAAAAGATCGCTGCGCTGATGGAGCGTTTCACTTAAGGAGCGCTGCGCTTGAAGCAAAAAATCAAACCATTATACACTCAACCTCAATGCGCCGGAGGCGGAACGCCTCGAGGCGCGAAGAGCCGCTCTTTAAGTCTCGCCAAAGGTGAGACGCTCTATTAGAGTTTAAAATTACCGCTTTTCATCCATAAACGAAACGTCTGTCAAATTCTATTTGTGTTCATCCTGATTTCATCCTGATACCGGTACAACCCGATTAGCGCCAGCCCCGTGGCATCGGATGCATGCAGGGGTTTAATGCGGGTTTTGTGATGGAGTCGATGGCGCACCGCCTTTTCCAGTTGTTCCTTACTGGCGCTGCCGCTACCGGTCAGAATTTGTTTGGCCTCTCTTACCGACACTTCGATGGAAGGTACGGCTGCATGAAATCCGGCCAGCTGAATCACTCCGGTCACCTGCCCCAATAAAATTCCCGACTTCGGATATCTTTTGAGCGAATAGACATCTTCGAGGACCATTAAATCCGGTTTTTCACTTTTTAGCAATTGGAGAAGTTTGGAAAAAATCTTTTCGAGACGACTGGGTAAAGAAGTGGTTTTAGAAGTATGAATACTGCCGAAAGAGTAGCTATCGATTTTTGGCCCCAGCCCGCAAACAATTCCGATACCGGTAGCCGACAGGCCGGGATCTATACCAATGATCTTAACCATTCTCGCGCCAGACTCATTTTAGTGCTTTTAACTTCTCGGCGGCAACATTGGCTTCGTTTGATTTGGGATATTTCCGGCTTAATTCTTCCAGAATCAGTTTGGCATTTGCCTTGTCGCCGATATTTGAAAATGCCAGGCCTTGCTTTAATAGTGCCGCCGGAACTTTGTTGCCATTCGGGTATTTTTCAATTACGTTCTGATATTCAAGAATCGCCTTTTCGTACCACTTTTCGCGGTAATAGATCTCGCCGATCCAAAATTGCGCGTTATCCGCATTGTTTGACTTTGGATAGCGCCTGATAAATTCTTGAAAACCTTTTCTGGCAGCTTCAGAATCGCCCTGGTCAAAAGCTTGCTTGGCAGATCGATAGATTTCATCTTCCGAGGACGGTTTTGCTGCAGCGTTGCCCGGTGCGACCACGGCCACCGGTTTTTTGCCGGCTTCTAAATTGAGATACTGTTCCATGCGACCAATCCGCTCCGAGTGCTTATCGGAAAGTTCGGCTAAGCGGTCCAACTTTTCTTCTCTTTTTTTCTCCAGTTCTTCTGCATTTTGCTGTTGCTGTTTCAACGTATATTCCATTTCTTCAAGTCTGCCGCTTAAAATACGAATATCTTCATTCATTTCCTCAAGCTGAGCCCGCAAACCGGCTGATTGCTTTCGCAGTTGCTGATTGCGCTGTTCTACCTCAGATTTGAGCTGTTCCCGATTCTGACGTTGCTGCGCATCACGCATTTCCATCTCGGTGATGCGAGTGTCGATCGTGTTTACATCGGATTGGGTGGCGCATCCCCAAATGCCTATCAGGAAAACCAATATAAAATTATAAATCACCCATCTTTTCATATCATTTTTGCCGTTCTGATTTTAGGGTTCATCTGTAAAAACACCCGCCGATCATGCGGGCGGGCGTTGACACAATAAACAGCAAGCGCAGATCGAGCGTTACGCTTGCTGTTCATCATGAATGCGTCAGATGCTGGTATCATCACAGGATTCTATCTGCCTTGTGCAGATAAACATATATCGTTGGATACCAATTATGCTAGTTTACGATAAAGTGGCCCCGCCTGTTTTTGGCCCAGCATTCCTCGTTTTGCTGCATACACAGCGGGCGTTCTTCACCGTAACTGATGGTCGTTAATCGCGATGAGGCGATGCCGAGATCCACTAAAAATGCTTTGGCACTGTCTGCACGTCGATCTCCCAGAGCCAGGTTGTACTCGTTGGTGCCCCGTTCATCAGCATGGCCTTCAATTGTGACGGTGACATCAGCGTTTTCTCGCAGCCAGGCCGCATGGCGCATCAGCGTATCCTGAGCCATCGGTGTCAGCGTCGATTTGTCAAATTCATAATAAATGTTGTTCTGCGTGATATTCCAGCCCGCGGGTGACGGCTCCGTGGGAGCCGCTTTCGGTGCAGGTGCTGGCGCCGGTGCAGCTGCCGGTGCGGGCGCTTTTGCCTGAGACACCGCCTTTTTTTGACAACCAACTGTGAGCAGCAGCCCGGGAATCACCAGTAACAGCGCTATGATCAACCAAAACTTCTTTTGCATTTTTCTCCTCCTTTCACATTCGAACATCACCTAATTATTAGGATGGTTCATTGACCACTTGGGGTTATTCTGATTACCGGCCAGAACAACTAACCGCCGCTGGTCGGTTCCATAAGCAGTCATAACATAAATCCTATCCGGCCCCTCCCGGTTTGAGCTGAAAGCAATTAAACTGCCGTCCGGAGACCAGGCAGGTGATTCATTGTCCCTGGAATCATAGGTTAATTGCACCGGGTCGTTGCCGTCTATTCCGATTACAAAAATATTGTGCCCCCCACTCATTTCGGATGTATAAGCAATTTTATCTCCCCGGGGGGACCAGTTGGGCTGAGTATTCTTACGCCCTTCATATGTCAGTCTTCTGACCTTACCGGAAACTAAATCCTTGATATAAATCTGGGCGCTGCCAGCGCGGTTGGAAACAAAGGCGATTTTTTTGCCGTCTGGTGACCAAGAAGGCGCTACATCTATTCCTCGACTCTTGGTTAATCTTTTAATAATTTTACCAGATCCAGTCAACAGATAAATTTCTTGATCACCTGAAAACGAGAGCGTTGCTGCCAGTTCAAATTTACCCGGGACCCAGGCAGGCGCGATATTAATTCCCTGTCTGGAAACTTTAGATTCCTGACCGTTATGCAAATTCCGGATAAACAGGTCAGGGTTGCCGGCTTTATAAGAAGTAAACGCCATCCACTTGCTGTCGCTTGACCAGGCCGGAAAAAGCGTGATGGCGTTATTGATGGTCAGTCGCCGGGGATCATATCCATCAAATGCACAGGTATAGATCTCCTTATTACCGGTGCCATTAGAGACAAAGGCAATTTTGCTGCCAAAAACCCCCCTGCTCCCCGTCAGATAATGAATCACATCACTGCAGAAGCGCAGAATAATACTTCGTTGATTCGAAACTTTCCCCGAGTACTTCTTGCCAAGAACCCGACGGGCTTTAAAGGTATCAAAAAGTCGCAGCTCGATAGAAATCGTGTCATTATTCAGCTCGTAATACCCGGTTACCAGAAGTTCAGAACCAACTACCGTCCAGTTTTGAAAATTTAATTCTGCCAGGGTGACGCCATTTC